>JAGGTC010000064.1 GCA_021163945.1 Deltaproteobacteria bacterium
GTCTAAAGTATAGCCAAAAAATAAATTCAACAATTTATTAACTATTTATTTTTACAACTTTAGATAAACCAACCACATTTTCTTCTTCATTTATACTCATTAATTTAACACCCTTTGCCAATCTACCTAAGACAGGGATCTGTTTTGCCCGCAAGCGGATGATTTTACCCTGACTGCTAATTAACAAAATTTCATCACCCTTTTCAACACAGACCATACCCACCACAAAACCGGTCTTATTGCTGGTCTTTATAGCAATAATACCACTTCCACCCCTCCTTTGGGCCCTAAATTCTGATGTCTTTACCCTCTTCCCATAGCCATTCTTTGTTGATATTAAGATAAATTCATCACTTGATTTTAAAATTTCCATACCTATAATTACATCATCTCCTGCCAAACGCATTCCCCTTATTCCTCTAGATTGCCTCCCTGTAGCCCTTATCTCTGATTCTTTAAATCTTATGGCCTTTCCATTTTTGGTCAGCAAAAGTATTTCATCCCCCTCATCTACTAGTCCCCCGGCCACAAGTCCATCATTTTCATCAATATTGATCCCTTTAATACCCCTTATAGTAGAGGCCAAGTAAGAAAATTGGCTTAGTAGCGTCTTTTTGATTAATCCCTTTTTAGTGACCATAAACACAAAGGCCTCTCTATTAAAGTCCTCCACAGATAGGACAAAGGCAATGGCCTCTTTGAGACCAAGGTTTAATAAATTTACCAATGGTTTCCCTGAAGCCGTTCGACCTGCTGATGGGATTTCGTGTACCTTTAAACTATAGGCCATTCCACTTTTTGTAAAGATCAATAGATGATTATAGGTTGAGGTAACAAATATGCGCTGAGCAAGATCTCCCCTTTTGGTGTCTACACCTATAATTCCCCTTCCACCCCGGCGCTGACTTTGATATGCCTCAAGTGGTGTCCTTTTTACATAACCACGATGTGTTAATGTAACTACCACCTGTTCATTTACAATAAGGTCTTCTAAGGAGATGTGTTCTCTATAGGGTCTAATTTCTGTCTTTCTTTCGTCTTTATATAACTGCCTTATTTCTAAAAGCTCTTCTTTTATAATTTTGGAGACCATCTCTCTGCTGATTAAGATGGTCTTGTAGCGTTCAATGGCCTTTAGTAATGAGTTATAATCCTCAATTAATTTATCCCTTTCTAGTTTGGTCAAGCGTTGCAGTTTTGTGTCTAAAATTGCCTGCGCCTGCTGCTCACTGAGGGGGAGTTTGGCCATTAGATACTCCTTGGCCTGCTTTGGATTGGCCGAGCCCCTGATCAAGGCAATAACTTGGTCAAGGTGTTCTACTGCAATCTTTAGGCCCTCTAATAGATGGGCCTGTTCTCTGGCCTTTTTTAATTCATACCTTGTTCGACGAACAATGACCTCACGACGATGTTCCAAGAAATAGTGTATTAGGTCTTTTAGGCCAAGTATCAAAGGGCGGTTATTGACCAGTGCCAACATTATAATGCCATAGCTAATTTCTAAAGGGGTATAGGCATATAATTGATTCAAAATAGTCTTTTTATTTTCCCCATTTTTTAGCTCAATAACTACCCGAATGCCTGTTCTGTCCGATTCATCTCTTATCTCACTAATTCCATCTATCCTTTTTGTCTTTATAAGTTCAGCAATCTTTTTTATTAATTTTGCCTTACATACCTGATAAGGGATCTCTGTAATTACCAAAAGCTCTTTACCCTTTCTCTGTTCTATTTTTGTACGCCCCCTAATACGGATAGTCCCCTTTCCTGATAGGTAGGCCTCTTTTATGCCTTCTTGCCCACAAATGATGCCACCAGTTGGAAAATCAGGGCCAGGTACAATTTTCATCAATTCTTCTAAAGAGATGAAAGGATTATCTAAATAGGCAATCATCGCATCTATTATCTCTCTTAAATTGTGGGGTGGAATATTGGTAGCCATCCCCACAGCTATCCCAGATGAGCCATTGAGCAACAAATTGGGTAGGCGTGTAGGGAGCACTACAGGCTCTTTGAGTGTCCCGTCATAATTTGGCACCCAATCAACTGTCTCCTTCTCTAAATCCAACAAAAGCTCATGGGCTATACGGCTCATGCGTACCTCTGTATAACGCATGGCCGCGGGTGGGTCTCCATCAATAGATCCAAAATTCCCTTGCCCATCTATTAAGGGATAACGTATAGAAAATGGTTGGGCCAAACGCACTAAGGCATCATAGACAGGGGCATCACCATGGGGGTGGTACTTACCTATGACATCACCTACAATTCTTGCAGATTTTTTGTGTGGTTTATTCCAGTCGTTGCCCAAAACCTTCATAGTGTAAAGAATGCGTCGATGCACCGGTTTTAGGCCATCCCTTACATCGGGCAATGCCCGCCCGATGATGACACTCATGGCATAGTCTAAATAGGAGTGCTTTATTTCCTCTTCTATTGGGACTATTTTGGTTTGCATACTATAAACATATACTAAAAAGTACAAAAAGTCTAGTATTTGACAAATATAGATGATGCTTTATAATTAAAGGAGGCCGGAGTGGCGGAATAGGAAGACGCGGGGGACTCAAAATCCCCTGGGCCTTGTGCCCATGTGGGTTCAACTCCCACCTCCGGCATTAATTATTTTTCAAGACCTAGGATTAAAAATCCAAACAAAACTGCACTAGTAGCCTCTATCTTGGATATTGACCGACTAAAAAAACCCTGTTAGAAAGTGCAGAATGCCAAAGATATTGATTGCAAACAGGGGAGAGATTGCCATAAGGATAATGCAGGCCTGTAAAGAGCTAGGCCTAGACTATATAGCTGTCTATACCAAGGAGGATGAGGCCTCATTACATGTAAGGAGGGCCATTGAGGAAAGGGGTAAAGAGAGTGTATTTAGAATCTCTAGCTATCTTGACCCCAATGAGTTTTTAGAGGTAGCAGACTATACCAAGTGTGATGCCATTCATCCTGGTTATGGTTTCTTGACAGAAAACTATCGTTTTGCTAGGAGATTGGCCATTCGCAAGAGGCCGCTTATCTTTATAGGGCCACGCTGGGAGGTATTAAGAGAGTTTGGCAGTAAGATTAATACAAAATGTATAGCAAAAAGATTGGGCATCCCCGTTGTCCCTGGTTCAGATAAGCCAATCTATAATGAGATTGAGGCAGAGAATATTGCCCTGGAGCTCTTTCATAGGCAATGGGAAGAGGGCATAAAAAGGCCAGCCATTTTGGTAAAGGCCTCAATGGGCAGTGGGGGGATGGGGATCGAAGAGGTTACCCACCCAATAGAGTTGAGGAGGGTTTACCGGCGTCTAAGACAATATGTCAAAAGACAGTTTGGTGATGAAGATGTACTTTTAGAGAGAAAGTTTCCTGTATTCAACCACATTGAGGTTCAATTGGTCTGCAGTCAGCATGGAGAGGCCGTACACTTTGGGACAAGAAACTGTACTATTCAAAGTGTCTTTCGACAAAAGAGAATAGAGGTTGCCCCTGCCTTTAATCATAACTATAAATACCAATTTGACCCAGAAGAAGTGACCAAAAGGGCCATCCAATATTCTCTAAAAATGGCAGATTATGTAGGCTACGATAGTGTGGGGACATGGGAGTGGATAGTTACCCCAGAAGGGCAGTTATACCTTTTAGAGGTAAATCCAAGAATTCAGGTAGAAAGCGGGGTATCTGGGAGTATTACAAAGATAAGGCACCTGCCTGTTGGTGTGGACTTGGTCAAGGAGCAAATTCGCATCGCCTTAGGTGAAAAGTTGGGTTATAAACAAAAGCACATTTCATTTCATGGGGCAAGCATAGAATTTAGACTGGTAGCAGAGGATACAAAATGTGGCTTTAAACCATGGGGAGGTACCATTACAAAATTTCAATTGCCCAAATATGATTGGTTAAAGGTTTATACACATGTACCCAGTGATAGGCCTTATTCTATACCCAGTGATTATGATCCCAACCTGGCCTTGGCTATTGTTTGGGGCAGGGATATAGAAGAGGCAAAGGAGAGGGGAGAGAAGTTTTTAAATGAAATCAAGATTGAGGGTAAAAATCAGGAGGCATCAATTGTCACTAATATTGAATTTTTAAAGGAGAAATTAAAGAAGATACAGATGTTTGAATAGCCTATGTTAGAACTGGAAAAGAAAATAGAACATTTAAGAAAAGACCTTGACTATATAACAGATATCAAGGGAGAGATCTTTGGTGAGCGGCTTACAGAGATAAGGAATTGGTTAAGTGAGATTGCCAAAAAAATATATGAATTGCCAAGGGAGAGGGCAGAAACCGCCCTAAATGATATTGAGGCCCAAATAGAATTCTTTGAGCAAGAGGCAGAAAAGTACCTTGAGCCCTTAGATTATGTAAGGATTGCCCGCCATCCATATCGAATGACACTAAAAGACATACTAGAAAATGTCTACGACGACTATACAGAGCTGGGAGGGGAGGAAAAGTGCAATATTGACCCTGCTATGGTAGTTGCTAGGGCAACCATCTCAAGGAGGGTAGGAAGTAGGGTCTATACACATCAAGTAATGGTAATTGGTCATGAAAAGGGGCACGGTGAGGAGTTTAGAAATGGTGGGAGTGCCAAGCCTTGGGGAAACGAGAAGGCCTTGCGTTTTATGAGGGTAGCAGAGACAGAGGGCATACCAATCCACACTTATATCTTTACCCCAGGTGCCTACCCTATTGAGGACCCCCCAGGTGCTGCCCAGCAGATTGCCAGAAATCTATATGCCATGGCCCGTCTCAAGGTCCCTATTATTGCTGTAATTTCAGAAGGAGGCTCTGGCGGTGCTGAGGCCATAGGCCTAGCCGATTTGCGCCTTATGTTTTCTCATGGCTACTACTCTGTAATCTCTCCAGAGGGGGCAGCGGCCATAGAGGGGAAGATCAAAGAGGGGCAGGACCTCCCACCTGAACTAGTAAAATCTTGTGCAGAACAGCTAAAGATTACTGCCTCAGAAAATCTCAAATTGGGTACCATTGACCGGATTATCCAAGAGCCCCCACTTGGGGCAAAAGGCGATGATTTTGAGTTTTTTAACCAGCTAAAACATGAAATGATAAAGGCCACCGATGAAGTGGTGTTAAAGGTAAGGGGCCTTAGTGTATTGAGGGGTTACTATGTTAAAAAGAAGACAGGGGAGAAAAACAATGCTGTTTATGTCCGGTGGGAGCTGGATGAGAAGGAGATCTCCAAACTCCTAAAACAGAGGGCAGAAAAATATGAAAACATGGGTAGGGGTTTCTTTGCCGACAGGAGGAGTTTTTTAAAAAAGAGGGTGGATGAGGTCTGCTATGGGTGGTTAAAAATCAAGTCTCTCCTTTATTTTGGTATATTTAAAAGGCCCTATCGTTGGGTGAAAAGATTTGTAGATGACCTAAGGGGGGAGTTTCTTATTATAACAGATAGGGTGCTTCGGCCATTCACCAATTTGAAGGGGGCAATTGAGAAGAAATTTAAAAGGCCAACAGTGCAGTTGGCCTATGAAGTACCCCCAAAGGAGGATACCTACCTTGGAGAGATATATGTAAGCCCACTAGCCAATGAGGATCGAACAATAAGCTGCCCTAATGCCCTACGCTATGGTTGCTATGACATTTGGGTCCCAGACCTCTATGGTGAGCTAAATGGTGTCTGCCCCAATTGTGGGCATCACTTTCCCCTTGAATATCAGTGGTATATGAATCACCTCTTTGATAAACACAGTATAAAGGAGTTTAATACAGAGATTGCCTCTATAAATCCCCTGGGATACCAGGGCTTTGATGAAAAACTAAAAGAGGCTGTGAGGAAGACAAAACGCCACAGTGCCCTAATTACATTTGATGCAAGGGTAAGGGGTATCTCTTTAGTGGTTGTTATGCTCTATAGCGATTTTAGGAATGGGACAGTGGGGGCCGCAGAGGGTGAAAAATTCATTTTGGCCTGTAAGAGGGCAAAGGTCTTGCGTAGGCCCCTTTTGGCCTACGTGCATGGGACAGCAGGCATTAGGATCCATGAGGGTACAATAGGGGTGGTGCAAATGCCCAAGTGTACTGTAGCGGTGAGGGAGTATATTGAGGCAGGCGGTCTTTACATCGTCGTCTATGACAACAATTCCTATGCGGGCCCAGTGGCCAGCTTTCTTGGGTGTGCCCCATATCAATTTGCCATTAGATCCTCACGTGTTGGATTTGCTGGGCCAAGGGTGATCAGGGAGACAACAGGTGAGGATGTTCCCCCTGATTATCACTCTGCAGAAAATGCCTTAAAGCGTGGGCACATTCAGGGTATTTGGGATAGGCGTGATTTTAGAAAAAATCTATATATGGCATTGATTACCATGGGTGGAAAAAATCTTTATTATCGCTAATCTATGGAAAATATAGGCGAGATAATAAAAAAATACAAGGCCAATCCATTTGAGGTCTATCCTGTATTAACGCCCCATACTGGATATGTCCACCTAATGGTAAAATTGGGTCAAACGGTAAAAAGGCCAATTGACCCTTGGCAGCAAAAAGGGGGTACCCTGCTTTATACAATTTTGCGGCAGGGTAATCTTAAACGTATCTATGCACCTATTGATGGTGAGATAATGGATATAAAAAGGGAGTTAGATGAGCAGTTTGTGGAGGCAAATACCTACCTTATGTCTATTAGGCACCCATTGACAGAGGATGAGATAATAGATAAGATTTTATCAGATTTTCTTGATATCTTTCGTGCCCCAGAGGCCGCCAAATACTATTTTGTACCAGAGCTTGCAAAGAAGATAGAAGAGAGGGGATTGCAAAAGGTAATAATCCAACCAGGGGAAGAAATCCTGATCATGTCCCGTATGAAAAGGGATATACACTTAGTCTATGAAGGCAAACCAGGCATTATTCATACTGTTTATTTTAGGCCCAATGTTACTATACCAGAAGGTGAGCCACTTTTGGGCATCTGTCCTCCAGAGAGGGTCTCATTTATCAATGATTTGGTACAAAGGATAAGATTGGAATGGAAGGTCTAGATATTATTACAGGTTATTATTTAAAAGAAGAGCTTGATGACCTTAAAAAAAGGGAGCTTGAGCGACACCAAGGGGCAGAGGAGATCCTCAGGCGGGGGGGGATGATAGGGCATCGTATCTATTTTTATCACATATTGGACCGTACTATGGATGAGGCAAAAAGATATGTCAATGTATTGGAAAGACAAGGCCTGACCCCCCACTCTGGCACAGTGTTCCTTGCCAAAATGCTCCTTTGTGGGCATGGAAGGTACATGCGGCCTTGGTATGCCCCAATGGGTGGACTGTGGTATAGTATTTTACTATATCCTGAGGTAGACATACCATATTTTAACCTCTATCCATTGACAGTAGGGATTGCATGTTGTGAGGCAATTTCTGAGATAAATATACCTGTTCGCCTAAAATGGATAAATGATTTAATGGTAGATGGGAAAAAGCTAGGTGGTATCCTCAGCGAGACCTATTATTCCCCTATAAGAAAGGATCCATATTTGATATTTGGTATTGGGATTAATGTAAATAATACTGACTTTCCAATGCCACTTAAGGATAAGGCAATCTCCTTAAGGCAGATTTTGGGCAGGAAAATAGATTTAAATAGTTTATTTATCTCTACTCTGGTAAAACTCATTTGGTATATAGGTCTATTGCACTCTGTAGAGGCAAAAGGTAGCACTAAGCCCCTTATTAAGGCATGGATTAATTATACAGATTCTGTTAAGAGAAGGGTAATCTATGGTGAGGATCTAGAAAGCTCTAGCGGGGAGGAGGCAAGGGTAGTGGGGATTAAACCAGATGGTGGTTTAATTTTAGAACTAACAGGAGGGAGGCGCCGAATAGTTTATAGTGGAGAGATAATTTATTGCTAAGGAGAGGCTATGGCAAAGATAGATGCCTTTTTTAGGCTTATGCATGAGCACAATGCCTCAGATTTGCATTTGCTGGTGGGTTCACCACCTGTAGTGAGAATTCACGGTGAACTGCAAAGGATAAAGTATAAGGTCTTAGAAGATGGTGAATTAAAGGACCTCCTCTATGAGATCATAAGTGAATATCAAATGAAGGTATTTGAGGAGACAGGGGATTTAGACTTTGCCTATGAGGTCCCGGGGCTAGCCCGCTATAGGGCAAACTATTTTTTACACAAGGATGGCATTGGGGCCGTTTTCAGGGAGATCCCAAGCAAGATTATGAGTATAGATGAATTGAGGCTTCCATCAGTGCTAAAAAGCCTTGCCATGTTACCCAAGGGCCTTGTGCTGGTTACTGGCCCTACTGGTTCAGGGAAGTCCACTACCTTGGCCGCCATTATCGACTATGCCAATACCCATCGCAAGGGGAGGATCATCACTATTGAAGACCCTATTGAGTTTGTGCACCAGCACAAAGGGTGTGTGATTAGCCATAGGGAGGTGGGGAGTCATACCAAGTCATTTGCCACTGCATTAAGGGCTGCCCTGCGTGAGGACCCAGACATTATTCTTGTAGGGGAGATCCGTGACTTAGAGACTGCTAGGCTGGCCATGGAGGCAGCCGCTACAGGGCATTTGGTCCTTAGTACACTGCACACCATTGGGGCTGCAAAGACGGTGGATAGGATGGTTGAGATGTTCCCCTCTGATGAACAAAGTCAGGTCAGATCCCTTTTTTCTGATGCCATTCGGGGTGTAATCTCACAAACACTATTTAGGAGGATAGACAGACCTGGGCGGTGTGTGGCATTAGAGATTATGATAGCCACCTATGCAGTGCGCAACCTTATTCGTGAGAATAAGACCCATCAAATACCTTCTCTAATACAAACTGGAAAGAAATACGGTATGCAGACCCTAGACGATGCCATTATGGACTTTTTGATAAAGGGTTGGATCGACCCTGAAGATGCCTATCTAAATGCCATGGACAAGGAAAAGTTTAGGCCCTTTCTCAAAAAGCCACTTTCAGACTTTACGGAGGTATAAATGGAAAAGGAGGTTATGGATTTTATCTTAGAGAGGGCCTTGAAAGAATATCCACTCTTGTCAGACATCCTCTTTACACCCTATCACCCCCTAGAGGTCTTGGAACATGGAAGGTTAAATAAGATAAAACTGGATGGTTTAAATGTCCTTTCCCCATTTCAGATTGAAAGTATTGCGCTATACATTATTGGCAACCGCCGGAGATTACTTAAAGATTTGGTAAAAACGGGCTCTTGTGACCTACCTTACCAAATAAATAATGTCCGGTTTAGAGTTAATATATTTTCTCAGCGTACAGGCTATGCCATTGTGATGAGGAAGTTGCCCAGTGAGGTACCTACCATTGATCATCTAAAATTGCCATCTATTTTTTATGAAATTGCTAAAGAGGTATCTGGTATCGTCCTTGTAACCGGGCCTACTGGGAGTGGGAAGTCTACTTCCATTGCCGCCTTGTTAGAAGAGATTAACCATAATCGCTATTGTCATATTATAACCTTAGAGGACCCTATTGAATTTATTTTTACATCAGAAAAGGCTACCTTTAATCAAAGGGAACTAGGTACAGATTTTAGTGACTTTGCCTCTGGTTTAAGGGCCGCCTTGCGTCAGGCACCCCATATTATAATGGTAGGTGAGATGCGTGATTCAGAGACGGTAAAGGTGGCCCTGAGTGCGGCAGAGACAGGCCATCTAGTATTAAGCACACTTCATACCTCTTATGCGAGTCAGACTATATTTAGGATTATTGATATGGTAGGAGAGGAAGAGAAGCATTTTGTAAGGGCACGCCTGGCTGGTTCTTTGAAGTGGATAATCTGCCAGCGCCTTATCCCAAGGCTTGATGGTGGTAGGATAGCCATCTTTGATATCCTTTATAATAATTTAATGGTAAGGGAGGCCATTTTACAGGAAAAGAACCCTGGTTTCTTTTATGAAATTATGAAAAAAAGGACATTTGGTATGCAGACATTTGATCAAGAATTGCTTTCCCTTTATGAAAGGGGTTTGATAGATGAGATTACAGCCATTACATATGCCAGTCATCGTTCCGTAGTAAGACAGGGCATAGATAAAATCAAGGTAAAGAGAGGAGAGCCTACTACAGATTTAAAGGATCTAAGCCTAGAAGAAGAAAAGGAAGAAAAGATTGGTTTCATTTAAATGGGGACTGCTTTAATTATTGCCAATCACGATCTTGAGGCCAAGGATATAAGCAAGACATTAACATCCATGGGCTATGGGGTAGATATCTGTAACCAAGAAGGTGATATAGCCTCCAAGTTGTCTGGCAATTATACGCTAATATTGATTACAGAGGACTATTTAGATACCCATCCAAACATAGAAGAGGCTATCTTAAATCTTCCACAAAAGATAAGGAGAAATACGATGTTTATCCTAATCAGCAATCGGCACAAGACATTAAATCCATTTGTGGCCTTTTTAAGAAATTTTAATGCAGTTATAAATCTTTCAGATCTACCAAGACTTTCTGAAATCCTGAGTATTGTCACAGACCATCACAATGAACTTTATAGAGGCTTTAAAAAGATAAGAGAAGAGGAGGAATTCCTATAAAAGATTTACTAGTGTGTCTATAGTTGCCTTTTTAGATGCCTTAAAATTGGCATCTTTAAAGCCAACTTCCCAATTCCCATCAATAAATCTATCTGAGACCAAAAGGAGGACACTTGCAAAAATACCCTTTAAGTTAGAGATTTTTAAAAGGTCTGCACTTTCCATATCCATGGCCAGAATGCCTCGCTCTTTTAATTTCTCAAGTTTTGCCTCTTTCTCGGCATAGGGATTGTCTGTAGAATAAACCGTACCAATATGATAGGTTAGATTCCCTTTTTCTAATGTGCTTATAATCATAGAGATTGAGGCCCTATCTGACCTAAAAATCCCCCTGCCCTTTGTGGCCGCACCTGCTAAGACAATATCACCTATCTTTATTTTGGGCTGCAATCCGCTGCACCAGCCAAAGAATAGTATCTCCTTTATCCCAAAGGCCCTTAAATATTCTACAATAAGCATGACCTGAGGGCCTCCAAGGCAAGGACCAACCAGGGAAAGTCTTTCTGAAGAATACAGTTTGCTGAGAGGGAGATTATATTTTGATTTAATCTTAACCCTTTTAAGAAACAGGCTTACATCTAAGGGGTGGGCTATAATAATTGCCTTAGGAGGGAGTTTAACTTTTGGGACAATCTTTAGATGCATGGCAATGCCAAAATGACGATAACAAACATGATTACAGATACAAATCCATTGAATGTAAAGAAGGCCACATTTACCTTAGAGAGGTCATGGGGCTTTACCAATAGGTGCTCAGCAAAGAGTATTATCGCAACCCCAGCCAATCCAAGAAAATAGATAGGTGAGAGCATAGAAAGCCTCCCTACATAATAAAAGCAAACAATGGTGATCATGTGAAAGAGGGTAGAGATAAAAAGCGCATTTTTTATGCCAAATCTTACAGGTATAGAGTGAAGGCCCTCTTGCATATCAAAATTGTAGTCAAGGCAAGAGTATATGATGTCAAAGCCTGCCCCCCAAAACATTACCCCCATTGCCAAAAGGAGGCAGGTCAAGGTGAACTCTGGTCTGATGGCCAACCACCCCCCCAATGGCCCTAAGGACATAGCAAGCCCCAAAAATAGGTGTGTTGTCCAAGTAAATCTCTTTGTATAAGAGTAGGCCAAAATGATGATTAATGCACAGGGGGAAAGGCAGAATACTAGGTGATTTAAATAATAGGTGGCTATGAAAAATAAAGCAATAGATACCCCTATCACACCATAAACCCACCTTAGGCTGAGCCTTCCCCTTGGAAGGATGCGGTTCCTTGTGCGTGGATTTTTACTATCAATTTCCCTATCTACTAGTCGATTAAAGCTCATAGCCGCAGTCCTGGCCGATGCCATTGCCAAGACAATTAAAAGGATTTTTTCTAATGGAGGAATGCTGCCCCTTGCCAAAAATGCGCCTATAAAGGTAAATGGGAGGACGAATATGGTATGTTCAAACTTTATCATCTCTAGGGTAAGGCGTATTTTATCTAAGGCCCTCATTTTTCTGTACCTCATCCCAGCCTTTGGTCAGTGTGTGAGGTATCTTTAATAGGTCCAATACCCTCCCCACAATAAAATTGGCCAGGTCCTGAATAGTCTTTGGTTTTTGATAAAATCCGGGCATGGCAGGCAAAATTGTAGCACCTGCAGAGGCCAAGGTGAGCATATTCCTGAGCTGTATCACATTGAGCGGGGTTTCCCTGGGCACCAAAATCAAGGGTCTATTTTCCTTTAACATTACATCTGCTGTGCGATGAATGAGGTTGTTAGATACCCCTTGAGCAATAGCTGCAAGTGTCCCCATAGAACAGGGCATAATCACCATTGCCTTTACCGAATAAGACCCACTGGCCATTGGTGCCCACCAATCATCTTCAGCATATAGGCCTATCTCTGGGGGGAGCATACTTGAGATGGGCCTGCCCATCTCCCATTCCCATATCCTCTCCCCAACCTTAGAGATTAGACACTTTATCGGCATGCCTTGCTTATAGAAATACTCTAGCATTGTCTTAGCATAAATCATTCCACTTGCCCCGGTGATAGCTAAAACAATTTCTTCCATAAGTGGTCTATCTTCTCCTTTATCTCTTTATCCATCTCAACCACATCTGGCCACTGCCTTTTGAAACCCTCCTCTTTCCACTTCCTTGTGGCATCAATGCCCATCTTACTGCCAAAGAGGGGCTGTGGGGCGGCATGATCCAAGGCATCTACAGGGCCCTCTGAAAAGATGATGTCCCTTTTAGGGTCAATGTTGTTTCCCAATCGCCACAATGCCTCAGAGATATTTTGTACATCTACCTCTTTGTCAAAGACAATGATGATCTTTGTAAACATCATCTGCCCTAGACCCCACAAGGCATGCATTACCTTTTTTGCATGACCAGGATAGCGTTTATCTATAGAGACAAGGGCCAGATTGTGAAAGACGCCCTCTATGGGGAGGTTTATATCTATAATCTCTGGTAGTTGCTTTTTGATAAGGGGCAAAAATATGCGCTCTGTGGCCTTTGCCATATAACAGTCCTCCATGGGGGGGCGCCCTACAATAGTGGCTGGGTAGATGAGGTCTTTTCTGTGGGTGATGCATGTGATATGAAATACAGGGTATTCATCTGGCAGTGAATAATAACCTGTGTGGTCGCCAAATGGCCCCTCTAGGCGCCTTTCGTATGGCTCTACATAGCCCTCTAAGACAATTTGTGAGTGTGCGGGGACCTCATGGTCAATGGTTATACACCTTACCATCTCTACTGGCTCATTTCTAATGAAGCCAGAAAATAATATCTCATCCATATCCTCTGGGAGTGGGGCCGTTGCTGCATAGGTGGTAGCTGGGTCTGGCCCAATGGCAACCGCTACCTCTAGCCTCTTCCCTAACCTCTCTGAAACTCTATAGTGCTGGGCCCCCCCTTTATGGGGGTGCCAGTGCATACCTGTAGTATTTTTATCATATACCTGCAACCTGTACATCCCCACATTCCTCACACCCGTAATAGGGTGCTTTGTAAACACCAGAGGGAGTGTGATGAATGGCCCACCATCCTTTGGCCAGCAGTGAAGGATGGGGAATTTCCCCAAATCTACCTCTCTATCCATAAGTACTACCTCTTGACAAGGGGCCTTCTTTACCAATTTTGGAAATACATTAGAGAGTCTTTTAAGTTTTGGGATAAGCTTCAATTTTTTTATCAGGCTATCGGGCGCCTCTGCCTGAAAGAAGTGGTCAATCTCTTCACCTATCTCTTCTAAGCGATTTACACCTAAGGCAAGGCACATCCTCCTGTAGGAGCCAAATGCATTTGTGAGGACTGGTATATTGTATCCACGGACATTCTCAAATAGGAGTGCAGGCCCATGTTCTTTGCACACCCTATCCGTAATCTCTGTAATCTCTAGGTATGGGCTAACAGGCTCCTTTATGTGTAAGAGTTCACCCTTCTTTTCTAGATCAGAGATAAATTCGTTTAGATCACGGTAGGCCATCTCTAGCCAAGTTTTTTTGGTTGGAAAGTGCCTTTACCTTTAATTCTAGCCAGGCAGGCCCAAATGGGGTAGCAGATGTGAGGTTGTTTTTTGACTCTAATGCACTTTTATACATATTATATGCCTCAGATACCTTTCCCTCCCCCTCTAGGATTAGACCCAATTGTGCATAGGCCCAACTAGAAAGCGGGTGCCCCTTCCATTTTTCGATCATCGTTTTTAGATATTTCTTTGCCAGATCCATCTTTCCCAATTTTTCATAATCGCAAATAATGGCATGTAAGACAAATGGCCTTAAGGAATTATTGCCTTTTGTGGCCTTTAAATAACTTTCATATAGGGATATGGCCTCCTTATAATTCCCATTTTGCTCATATATATGAGCCAATTTTAAATAGGAGAATTTTGCTATACCCATTCGTGGGTATTTCTCTAGTATTTGATTAAAAATTTTTATTGCCTCTTCCCTTTTGTCCTCATTTAATAACCTTTCAGCCTGGGCATAAAATGATAAAGCATACTCTTTTTTCTTTTTATACCAATGTCTTCCTAAGAGGCTGGAGAGAATGACAAGGGTGAGGACAATAGAGACAAACATTACCTTTTTTGGGTTTTCCTGGATATAATTTAAGATACGATTTGGCATGGAGATGAATTCATCTGGGGCAGTAATAGGCCTCTTTTTCTTGATCTTAGTAACCATGGTTGCTTAATAGCATGGCAGACAATATAGGTCAAGGCTTGACAGGATACGGCATTTTATTAATCGTTTTAGGATAGATGAAGGGCCATTATTCTCTATATACTGATGGTGCCAGTCGTGGGAATCCAGGCCATGCGGGTGCTGGGGTTGTTATAATTGACCCAAAAGGCAAGGTCATTTGCAAGAGGGCGGTTTATTTGGGAAAAAAGACAAACAATGAGGCAGAATACCTGGCCCTGATTTTGGGATTAAATGAGGTCTGCAGGCGCTGTCTGAAAGAGATTTGTATCTTTTTAGATTCAAATTTGATTGTAAACCAGATCAAAGGTGTCTTTAGTGTAAAGGCCCCAAATTTAATCCCACTCTATTTAAAGGTAAGGCAGCTATTGAGGAAGGTACCCAAATATGATATCTTTTATATAAGAAGAGAGAAAAATAAATTAGCAGATAGATTAGCAAATTTGGGCATAGATAGGGAGTTAAAGTAGGCGAATGGTCGCTCACCATCTGGTGAGAGGAAAGTCCGGGCTCCATAGGGCAGGGTGCTGGGTAACGCCCAGTAAGGGTGACCTTAGGAAAGTGCCACAGAAAATAGACCGCCAGCGGCCCTATTTCATAGGGTGCGGGCAAGGGTGAAAAGGTGAGGTAAGGGCTCACCGCCCAGGTGGTGACACCTGGGGCACGGCAAACCCCACCCGGAGCAAGACCAAGCAGAGGGCGAGTGGCCCGCTCAATGCCCTCGGGTAGGTCGCAAGAGGCGGGAGGTAACTTCCGTCCCAGAGGAATGACCATTACCCTTTAGGGAGTGATCCCTAGGGGGAACAGAACTCGGCTTATGACCTACTTTAACTCCCCAGTTTTATCTTGATTATCTCTGCAATATCCGAGGCCAAATTATTAATCAATACCTCATCTGTGCCTTCTACCATTACCCTGGCAACTGGTTCTGTCCCTGAATATCTCAATATTACCCGTCCATTTTTCCCTAAGACCTCCTCTGTCTTCCTCACGGCCCTTTCAATTTCAGGGATGCTACTGAGAGGAGGCCTTCTCTTTACAGGGACATTAATTAGGCATTGTGGGACTGGCTCCATCAATTTAGAAAGTTCAGAAAGGGGTTTATCTTCAGAGAGCATGATGGCCAATATCTGGAGGGCAGTAAGTATCCCATCGCCTGTAGTATGGTGGTCCAAAAATACAATATGCCCAGATGGTTCCCCACCAAGGTTATAGTCCCTATTTATAAGCGCCTCTACCACATAACGGTCGCCCACAGGGACACGAAAGAGTTTTAGCCCCCAGCTATTAAGTGCCATCTCCAATCCAAAATTAGACATCACTGTACCAACAACAGTTTGGTTTTTTAAGGTTTTATACCTTGATAAATAATATGCACAAATGGCCAAGACCTTATCTCCATCCAAAATCTCACCCTTTTCATCTATCAAGATTGCCCTATCGCCATCACCATCTAAGGCAAGGCCAAAATCCGCCCCGGTCTCCAGGAGGCGCTTTCTGGCGGCCTTTGGGTAGAGGGCGCCACAATTTTCATTTATATTAAGCCCATTTGGCTTTACACCCAAAAGTTCTAGTCTTGCCCCCAATTCAGAAAAGACAGTGGGTGCAATACGGTAGGCCGCACCATGGGCACAATCTAAGACAATCTTCATCCCATCTAGCATCATCCCCTTAGGCAGTGTGTTTTTTAAAAATACAATGTACCTTCCAATAGCATCCTCAATTCTAAATGCCTTGCCAATCTCTGTGGCCGTAGGGCGGACCCTTTCTAAATGTCTATTATTGATAGTCAAATCCTCTATCTTTTTCTCTATATCATCTGGAAGCTTAAAACCCTCCCTTGAAAAGAATTTTATGCCATTGTCATCATATGGATTATGTGAGGCAGAGATCATCACACCCGCATCTGCCCTCATATTACTAGTAATAAAGGCTACCCCTGGGGTGGGTAAGGGGCCTATTAAGAGCACATCTACCCCCATGCTGCATATCCCAGAGGTAAGGGCAGTCTCAATCATGTATCCAGAGAGGCGTGTATCCTTCCCTACCACTACCCTATGGCGGTGATCCCTTTTCTTTATTACATAGGCCAATGCCCTGCCTACCTGCATAATGACCTCTGTTGTCATTGGCCAAATGTTGGCCTTCCCCCTAATGCCATCTGTCCCAAATAGTTTCTTCATAATTAAAGAGATTTTAACGTAGGCTTTAAAAATGGTCAAGTTAAACCTTTTCTGCCAGGACAAAATAGAGGTTTAATCTATCAATATATGTTTTTATGACAAAGCCAAATTTTTTAAAAAGGGCATCTATTTCGTAAAAATCCGGTAGATGGTTTAAGGGAAATGGAACAGTCTTTTGTAGTCTTAAAACAAACAGGCGTCCTTCGGGGTGGCTGATGACAATCCTTCCTCCCTCCTTAAGCATCCTATAGATATTTTTCAAAGTAGATGGTTTATCGCCAATATTTGGCCAAACGGCATTAAAAAAGGCAATATCTATGGATGCATCCGGAAGTGGCAGATCCTTTACATCCAGCTGATATGTCTTAACCTTAGGATACTTTTCCCTTACCTTTGACAGCATCTTTTCTGACAAATCACAGGCAATAATCTCCTTGGGGTTATATTTGAGGATATAAGGAATCAGGGCCCCTGTCCCTGTCCCTACATCCAGTACTACATCAGATGGTCTTATCTTTGCCGATGAAACAATGTAATCTAAGCGGGCCCTTACCTCATTTGGCAGTGGCCTCTCAAAGATATCGACAATGCTATTAAAAAATTTTTTTTGTTTCTCGTTGTATTCTTTAAGATTTACTATTTTTTGTGAAGAACTTAAGAGCCCCCTCTCCTTAAGCTCATCTGCAATCTCATCAATGTCAATAGGCCTCTTCTTTACCATTTTCTTTAATTTTATTAAATTTTACTACAAAATGCTACTACCTATTGTGTTGAATGTATTTTTATATATAATTTTTTAAAAATTGGAGAAGGCAATGTCAGACAAAAAGGATACAGTCCTGGTCCATGTAAATGTAGAGATAACAGCAGATGCCTTAAAGGCCATCGTAGAGAATACAAAGAAGTTATATGGTAAAGACAAGGATGGTTTTTACCACATCGATACTGCATCAAAGGTGGGCGAGATGATCTCACTCTTTCTGCTTGAGAGGGACTTTGAGAGTTTTGCCAAGGATCTTAAAAATTATAAAAAATGAGTTCTGTTGATATAAGTAAAGAGACACTAGATATACTAAAAGGCATATCATCGAGGATTGGAAAATCAGAGTCTCAAATTGTTGAGGATCTCATAAAAAGTTATGATGGGGCATTTTGGGCAGGTTTTGAGGAATGTCTTATATCAAAGAAAAGATGGCAAGAGGAGAAAAAGGACAAGGTCGCTGCCAAGGAGATCACTATCCATTTGCCTCTACCTATGCTTGCAGCAACCTATGCCTTTTTATGGGAGATGGCAGAGGGGATCATTGTAGATAGAGCGGGAGATGAGTTTATCTTAAGGGCGTATTTGAGGGACCTAGATTTAGAGGAGATTAAAGGTTTTGTATCTGGTCTGGCTAGGCGTTATCAATTAAGGCCACCACCCATCTATGTTGAACCTAAGGAAGAAGTACACAATATACCATTTATCATAGTCCCTGCCAACTTTAATATTATGGCCTCAAATGGCATCCCCATTCTTCTAAACCCTGGCACTGCCTTTGGAAAGGGGGATCACCCTTGTACTATCTATTGCCTTAAGGCCATATCTGACCTATATGCAGGAAGATTTGGCAAATACCTTCCCAAAAGAATACTGGATGCAGGCACAGGGACGGGCATCCTCTCTATTGCCTCAGTCCTTTTGGGGGCAAAGGAGGCAATTGCAGTAGATATAAGCAAGGATGCAGTCAATGCTGCAAAATCCAATGTGATATTAAATCACCTTGAACACAGGATAAAGGTGATTCAATGCTCAATATCTGAGGTAAGGGGCCACTTTGACCTCATCTTGGCCAACCTATATGGAATGCTACTCAAGGATATCTCTTGTTTCCTAACAGGCCTGTTAAACAAAGATGGGTGGCTTATCATAGGTGGGATGATTATACCAGATGATGAGATTGTCATTTCCTGCTATTTAAAAAACGGGTTGAGATTGATAGATACTTACAGAGATGAGCAGTGGGCAGTGGCTATACTAAAGAAAACAAATAATAATTAAGTTATGTTTAAGGAGCTATCTTTTCTCGGTTTTTTCTTGATATTGACACTTTTGGTCTGCCTTAATACAGCAACCACTGCCGCATTTGATGAGTTGGAAATGCAATATTTAAATGAAATAACTGCCACTGCAAAAAAATATGAGCACATATACCCTATAGACCCCCTCTTTGTTTTGGCAGTAATAAAGGCAGAATCTGGATTTTATAGGTGGGCTATATCCTCTAGGGGGGCGGCTGGGCCAGCACAACTTATGCCCCAGGTTGCCAAGGATCTAGGGATGCGGGTATATCTGCCCCCTTGGTATGAAAAGGCCTTAAAAAGGATAAGGCTTGCTGAGGCACATTCAAAAGAGGCAAGGAAGAGGCTGGCAAAAATAAGTTATAAGAAAAGCCTAAAGGAAAACAAAAGGCTGGCCATGGAGGCAATACAAGACCTCATCTTGGCAGATCGATATAGACAGGAGGCCAATGAGATTTTTAAGAGATACAAGGCTACCCTCCTTAAAAAGGTCAGGGGGAAGGATGATAGGGAGCTTACTGGCATAGATGAGCGCTTTATTGTTTCTAAGGCAATAAATGCCTGTATAATGCTTCTTACAGAGAGTGCAAAAAGCCTGGGAAGGGACCTAAGGGTGCTTGCCTCGGCATACAATGCAGGGCCTACCAGGGTAATTGAGGCAGGTGGCATACCATTTTTAGAGGAAACGGTAGCCTTTCAAAACAGGGTGATGAATTTTTATAAGGAATATCTTAAAAAGAAAAAATTGGAGGGAAGAGATGGAGATCTATATGATGCAACACGGTGAGGCCCTTCCAAAGGAAGAAGATCCAGAAAGGGGTCTTTCTCCTGATGGAAAAAGGCAGATTGACTTGAGTGCAAAGGCCCTAAAACGTATGGGCCTAAGGTTTGACCTCATTATCTGCAGCCCAAAGAAACGTGCAAGGCAGACGGCAGAGATTGTGGCCAAAGAACTAGGGTATCCAATAGAAAAAATAGAGGTCAGCCCAGATTTTAAGCCCCTCTCACCCCCTGCCGATGCCATTTCATATTTAAAGTCCTTCATGGACAAAGGGCGCATCTTCATTGCAGGGCACCTGCCCTCCCTTGCAGAGATAGCATCAGAGCTTATGAGCGAGGGCCATATCACTATCCAGTTTCAAATAGGCTGTGTTTGTTG
>JAGGTC010000142.1 GCA_021163945.1 Deltaproteobacteria bacterium
CCATTATATTTCTAAGTGCATCAGGGAAATTCCTGAGCAGATTTTCTAAATCCCTATTTGAGGGATTAAAGCTCAATGAGATACCAAAGAGGTCTAATTGTATAACATATTTTTTAAAAAAACTTGAAATCTTATCCCTTAATTTTTGTGTATTTGCCTCTTTTAGTATTTGCTCAAATGTACGACGAGTCATCTCTTCTAATTTGGTTACCCCTCCTAAGGATACATAAACAGAAAGAAAATTTTCTTTAATGGTAAGGTAATAACACAAAAATGCGGCTAATGAACTCTTGCCTATACCTCTTTCTCCTGCCAAAAAGACATTTTCTTGTTTCCCGGAGGCAGTTTGCCTAACAAATTTAAGGATTTCTTTAATCTGATCAACCCTTCCGACAAAAAGCTCAACAGGCACAGGGTTGCCAGGTGTAAAGGGGCTATTTTCTTTCACAAGGTACCTCCTATCTTATAACTAAAGCTCGGCGTATTTCCTTCCCTCATCTTTAAACTGCATCTCATAGAGCCTTCTGTAAAGGCCTCCCCTTGCCAGCAACAGTTCATGACAGCCCTGTTCTATAATGCATCCATTACTTACTACCACAATCTTATCTGCACGGTGGATGGTAGAAAGACGGTGGGCAATGATTAAGGCAGTCCGCCCCTTAAGCAGATTCTCTAAGGCCTTTTGAACAATCCTCTCTGATTCTGTATCCAGAAAGGAAGTGGCCTCATCCAATATAAGGATGGGGGCATTTTTCAAAATCGCCCTGGCAATGCAGATCCTCTGTTTTTCACCACCTGAAAGCCTGACCCCCTTTTCACCAAGTATGGTATCGAATCCCTGTGGTAGCCTTTCAATAAATTCCAATGCATAGGCTGCTTCAGCCGCAGCTATAATCTCCTCTTCTGTGCAATCAGGACACCCATAGCGGATATTGTTTCTTATAGTGTCATCAAATAAGATTGTATCCTGCGTAACTAGGGCAATCTGATTGCGCAAGGATTTTAAATTTATATCCCTAATATCATGGCCATCTATGAGGATGCTTCCCCTTTCTACCTCATAGAACCTTGGCAATAGATTCACAATGGTTGTCTTCCCAGCCCCACTAGGGCCTACTAAGGCGACTATCTCACCTGCACAAATGGTAAGATTTACATCCCTCAATACCCATGGCTGGTTTGGCTCATACTTAAAATAGACATGCCTGTACTCAATTTTATTAGAGAAATCAGATATCTCTATAGTACCTTTATCCTTTTTTTCAGGGATTTGGTCTAGTATATCAAATACACGGATGGCAGCGGCTACCCCCTGCTGGATGATATTGTTGATATTGCTTAAGCGCTTAACGGGCCTATAGAGCATAAACACAGCGGCCAAAAATGAGAAGAAATTGCCAGGGGTGGAGGCCCCATTTATCACCTGATGGCCACCATACCAAATGACAAATGCCACACCTACCCCACCCAAAAATTCCATAAGGGGTGAAGTGATGGTGCTTATACTTATAGCCCTCATATACCAACGAAAAAGGCAATTGTTGCTCTCTCTAAACCTTTCCTTTTCATAGCCCTCCATACCAAATGCCTTAACGATTCTGTTCCCAGTAAATGTCTCATGCATTAAAGAGGAGATCTCACCCATCTTCTCTTGACTGGAGGTACTGATGCGTCGCAGGCGACGCCCAATCTTCACTACAGGGGTAATGGTTAGTGGAAACACCACCATGGCAATGATTGCCAATTTAAAGTCACGATAGAACACAACTGCTGTAAGGCCCATTATAGTGAATACATCACACAAGAGGGCAGTAACTGCCCCTGAAACGGCCTCTTGAATAAGGTTTACATCATTGATAATACGGCTCATAAGTGTACCTGTATGGTGCTTGTGAAAATATGAGAGTGGGAGGTCTATGATGTGGGCATATAGCCTTTCACGCAGACTGGCTACAATCTTCTGCCCTACATAATTCATTACATATGTCTGTAAGTAGAAAAAGATGCCTTTAATGGCATATAAGGCCAAGATAATCAGCGGGAGCAATTTTAACATCCTTATATTTTTCTCTAAAAATATCTTGTCCAAGACCGGCTTTACCAAATAGGCCGAGGCAGCTGTAGTCAATGCCACTATCAACATACAGAACATGGCAAAGATAAGGCGATGAAAGTGGGGCCTAATCCAACTAAAAATGCGTCTATAGATATTCATCACAATATCCTCTTCTCTAATATATTTTTTGCCAGTTGGGCAACACGCTGGCTGGCACCCGGTGTACCTAGGCTATTTCTTACTACCCTTAGTGATTCTTTAATTTGCCTTAATTTTTCTGAATTTTCAAGGAAGTAAAGGGCTGTTTCGGCAATATTCTCTGGTCTTGCCTCATTTTGTAAAAATTCTGGGACAATCTTTTTTCCTGCAACCCAATTTACCAGCCCAATATAGGGGATATCGGCCAATCTCTTGCCCAGGAAATAGCTTATCCTTGAGAGTCGGTAGATGATAATAAAGGGTTTTAATAGGATGGCTGCCTCTAGCGTGGCTGTACCTGAGGCCACTAGCAAAAACAAACACCTCCTCATAGTTTGATAATTATCCCCCTTAGATAATGTTATTTTAGATAGATTAAATTCATCCTTCAGCCACTTTGTATCAATAGTAGGGGCAACAGGGAGGACAAATCTTAGGCCAGGCCTTTTTTTCATAATAATTTTAGAGGTTTCAATCATAATAGGCAAAATCTTCTTTATCTCGTTAGGACGACTGCCCGGCATAAGGCCAATTATAGGTTCTGAATTATTAGTGGGCTCAGGCATTATATCCAGTAGTGGGTGTCCAACAAAACTTACCTTTATATTGTATCTTTTATATAAAGTCTCTTCAAATGGGAGGATTACTGCCATTTCATCTACTAGTTTGGCAATCTTTTTGAGGCGTGACCTTCGCCATGCCCAAACCTGCGGGCCAATATAATAGAGCACTGGTATGCCCCTTTCCTTTGCCATTTTTGCTACACGCAGGTTAAAATCAGGATAATCAATGGGAATAAACAAAGAAGGTGGGCAATTATCAAATATGGTCTTTATCCGTTTCCATGCAAGCCAAATATCCTTTAGGTGTCCCATTACCTCAGTTATACCTACTACAGCCAGTTTCTCGGCAGGATAGATACATTTTAGCCCTACCTTCCTCATTTGTGGCCCGCCAATGCCTAAGATATCAAGTTCAGGGACAAGGGACTTAAGCCTATAAATAAGGCCTGCCCCATGCAGGTCTCCAGAGGCCTCTCCAGCCACCAAAAGGATAGATTTTTTCATCTATATTTTTTAGAATAGCTGGCTAATTGTCTTTTAATCTGTTCATTGACAAAGAGGGCCAGCTCCAAGGCCCTTTTCCCCCCTTCACCACTTACTACCGGATTAATCTCTCCCTTTATTGCCCTCAGAAATGAGATAAGTTCCTCCCTTAATGGGTCTGCCCTGGGGAAAGAGAGACACTTATTAGAGATAGAATTTCCCTTTCTCTCAAAGAGGTTTAGTTCATGCTTTGCATAATCCAAAGAAAAATAGACATCCTTTTGAAAGATTCGAATCTTTCTCATCTGTTTGTTAGAGATCCGACTTGCTGTAAGGTTTGCTATACAACCCTTAAATTCAAGCCGTACATTGGCAATGTCTATTTTAGGGGAGATTACAGGCACACCCACTGCCCTTATCTCCTGCAGGGGTGAATGGACAGCAGCCAAGACAATATCTAAGTCATGAATCATTAGATCAAGTACTACATCAACATCTGTCCCCCGCTTAGGAAATGGACTAATTCTATGTGATTCAATGAACAAAGGGTCCTTTAGTCTTTTAAAAAGGGCTATTACTGCAGGATTAAATCGTTCCAAATGCCCTATCTGAAGTACTACATTTTTCTCTTTTGCTAGGGCAATTAATTCCTCTGCCTCTTCTAAGCTAGTGGCCATTGGCTTTTCCAGAAGCACATGGATGCCATTTTTAAGACATGCCTTTGCCACCTCATAGTGTGATGTAGTAGGTACTACCACACTTACAGCCTCAACCTCCCTCAGTAGGGATAAAAGCCCCTTAAATGCCTTACATCCATAGGTCTTAGCCACTTCTTGAGCACGGGCAAAGTCTATATCCATTACCCCAACTAGCCTTGCCTCATTTAAGGAGGCATATTTATCTACATGGTATCTTCCTAAATAGCCTACTCCTACTACACCTACCCTGATAGGCATATGGTCATTATAGCAAAGGGTGTTTATATCCACAAGAAATGTTGCAAAACTGTTTACAGTTTGGCAATTTATATAGTATTATCAAGACAATAAATATCTTGCTTGGAGGTGGATTTTGAAAGTAAAAAGGCCACTTTTACCTATAGCAATAGTTATCCTCTTTGCCATTACTATTATATTTCTCTGGTCTACCTATTTTGAGACCAGTGCGCCCAAGATAGTCCTCTTGCCCAAACCCGGTGAGTTTTTATCAGCAGAAAATACATTTAATATAATCATTAAAGAGAAAGGGTGCGGCCTACGCGAAGTCAGTGTAGTCATTGAACAAGACAAATTTGAGCAGAGGGTATATCAAGAGGTCTATCCTGAGAAGGGGCAACTGCAAAAGAGGATAAAATTGGATATCTATCCACGAAAATTGGGATTGCACGATGGAAAGGCCACTTTAAAGGTCTATGCAAGAGACCACTCTTTATGGCACTGGTTTAAGGGAAATTGCACTGAAATTGTCTACAATGTAAAGATTGATGCTACCTTGCCAACAATTGAAGTCCTTACCCATTCTCACAACATCCGCAGGGGCGGGGCGTGTCTGATAGCCTACCGTGCCAATGAAGACCTTGTCAATTATGGCATAATGGAGGATACCCTATTCTTTCCTGGGTGCAGGTGGCAAGGGCTGTTCCTAAACCTCTTTGCCTTTCCATATAATGCCTCACAAAATACGATATTTAGGTTACTTTACCTAGACAGGGCCGGTAATAAAGGCGAGGCCGGTTTTTACTATCATCTAATCTATAAGAGGTTTAGACACAATAAGATCAATATTACTGATAGCTTTTTAAAGGCAAAGATGCCTGAATTTTGGAATATATACCCTGAATTAAAGGGGAAATACCTAGAGACCTTCTTAAAGGTAAATCGTGACCTCCGACACCGGACCAATGAAGAGATTAAAAAGGTCTGTCAAGTATTTCAACCATTTCCCCTCTGGCATGGCCCATTTTTGAGGATGAAGGGTGCCCCAACGGCGGGGTTTGGAGACCACAGGGTCTATTATTACAGGGGTAAAAGGATTGACCGTCAGGTTCACTTGGGGATAGATATTGCATCTTTGGCCCACTTTCCTGTTCCCGCAGCCAATGACGGGATAGTGGTCTATAGGGGTTACTTAGGCATATACGGTAATGCTATTATTATAGACCATGGTCTAGGGCTCTTTAGCCTCTATGGCCACCTTAGTAGTTTCCAAGTAGAAAAAGGACAAAAGGTATGTAAGGGGGATATTATTGGCTATACAGGGACAACTGGTTTAGCAGGTGGAGACCACTTACACTTTAGTGTCCTTATACACGGGGTATTTGTTGACCCTGAAGAGTGGATAGACCCACATTGGGTAAGAGACAACATATACATTAAATTAAAAAAATTGGGCTTAATACGATGACATTGATAGATACCCATGCCCATTTAGATATGCCTCAATTTGAAGAGGACCTAGATGAGGTCTTAGCCCGTAGCAGGGCCAAATCAATCTCTAAGGTTATAACCATTGGTACAGATATCTCTAGCAGTAAAAAGGCCATCTCACTTACAGAAAAATATGATTTTGTTTGGGCGGCAGTAGGAATCCACCCCCATGATGCAAAAGACTTTACTAAATCAACTTATTCTATACTAAAGGGGCTTGCATCCCATCCAAAGGTTGTGGCCATTGGAGAAATAGGGCTTGATTTCTACAGAGACCTCTCACCACATGAGAGGCAATTCTATGCATTTAGGTCTCAAATCAATCTGGCAAGGGAGTTGGGAAAGCCCATCGTTATCCACTGCAGGGAGGCCGCCTCTGAGGTATGGGAGATTTTGAAAGAGGAAGATGGTTTTTCCATAGGTGGTGTTTGGCACTGTTTTTCAGGCGATTTGAATCTGGCAAATGCCTGTATAAAAGAGGGATTTCTTATCTCTATAGGGGGTGTTGTTACATTTCCAAAGGCAGAAAGGCTTAGAGAGGTAGTAAAGGAGGTCTCCCTAGACCATATCCTCTTAGAGACAGATGCCCCATTTTTGGCACCAGTGCCTATGCGGGGGAAGAGGAATGAACCCTCTTTTCTCTATTTTATCGCTGAGGAGGTAGCAAGGATCAAGCAGAAGACAATCGATGAAGTGGCCAAAATAACCACAAAAAATGCAGAACATTTATTTAAATTCAGATATTGACAAAGAAAGGGGCAGAAATTAAAATTTAATATAATAAAAAAGGAGGCAAAGATGGGAAGTCAGTTAAGGACGCTTTTCTTTCTTTCCATCTTAACAGCCCTTTTTATACTAATTGGGGGTGCGGTTGGAGGAAGGGCAGGTATGATGTTTGCCTTCCTCTTTGCCTGTGTAATGAATATAGCTGCCTACTGGTTTAGCGATAAGATAGTATTGGCAATGTATAGGGCCAGGGAGGTAACAGAGAGAGAGGCGCCACGGCTACACAGGATAGTTTGGGAGCTTGCCCAACGGGCAGGCCTTCCTATGCCTAGGTTGTACATTGTCCCAAGCAAAACACCAAATGCCTTTGCAACAGGAAGAGATCCTAACCATGCCGCTGTAGCGGTTACTGAGGGCATCCTTGACCTCCTTACAGAAGAGGAGCTTAAGGGGGTCCTAGGTCATGAACTGGCCCATATAAAACACAGGGACATCTTGATACAGACAGTAGCAGCTACAATAGCTGGGGCAATTGTTATGTTGGCCAGGATGGGACAGTGGGCCCTCATCTTTGGGGGCTTGAGGGGAGATGATGAAGAGAGGGGTGGCACCTTACAGATGATAGGTGCTATACTCATCCTAATTATTGCCCCTATAGCAGCATTTTTGATCCAAATGGCCATATCTCGGGCCAGAGAATACTATGCCGATGAAGGTGGGGCCAAATTTTCAGGAAATCCCCTCTATTTGGCCAATGCCCTAAGAAAGCTTGCCTATGGTGTAAAGAGAGACCCAATGGATGAGGCAAATCCTGCCACGGCCCATATGTTTATTGTCAATCCTTTGAAGGGTTCCAATATAGCCTCTTTATTCTCTACTCATCCCCCAATTGAGGAGAGGATCTCAAGACTGGAGGCAATGGCTGGGATTTAGTTTTGCATTTAACCGTACTTACCATAAACCTCCGTTATGAGACAGAGGAAGATGGTCCAAACAACTGGCCATTCCGCAGGGAAAATCTGGCTTATCTAATCAAAAAATTAAAGCCAGACATCTTTGGCAGCCAAGAAGGTTGGGAGCATCAGATTTATGAATTGCAAAGACTCTTAGCAGATTATAAATTTTATGTAGATGCACCAAAGGAGTGGGACAGAAAACGTATGTATCCCTGTGTATGGGTAAGAAATGAGGGGATAGAGGTAGAGATGGTAAAGACTATATGGCTATCTGAGACGCCCTACCTACCGCATAGCAAGAGTTGGGGGAGTGCCTTCCCTAGAACCCTTACATACATAATTGCCAATATTCAAGGAAAAAGATTTATATTTGCCAGTACCCACCTAGACCATATCTCAGAAATTGCCCGTCCAAATCAGGCAACTGTGTTGATAAACCATTTAAAGAAGATACCCCTTCCCATAATCTTGGTAGGTGATTTTAATGCGGTACCAAAAAGCAATGAACACAAAATTCTAACAAATTACCTTCGTGATGCCTGGGAATTAATGGGAAAGGAAGATACTGCTACCTATCATGCCTTTACTGGAGAGGATGCCAAAGGGCGCATTGATTGGATCTTGGTCAGTCCCGAGATTGAGGTAAAGGAGATTGAGGTTATAAAAAAGACCTTTGATGGGCGCTATCCATCAGACCACTTTCCTATAATTGCTACCTTAGAAATCCTCTAAGGCCAATCTGATCAGTTCCTCAATGAGATCTTTGAAGGAGAGCCCTGCTGCCTTGGCGGCCTTAGGGAAAAGGCTATTTTCTGTCATGCCAGGGATGGTATTGGTCTCTAATGCATATACCTTCTTATCCCTTAAGATCATATCTGTCCGGCTATAGCCCTTGCAGCCCAAGGCCTTGTGGGCTATAAGTGCGCACCTTTGTACCTCCTTTGTAAGTGCCTCAGAGAGCCTTGCTGGGCAAATCTCCTCAGTGGCACCAGGTTTATATTTTGCCTTATAGTCAAAAAAATCATACCCTTTTTTTGGTATAATCTCTACAAGGGGTAGGGCATAGGGGCTTTTATTTCCTATAACAGCCCCAGTAACCTCTTTTCCTGCTATGTATTCCTCGGCAAATACCCTTTCACTATGTTTGAATGCCTCATCTAGTGCCTGTTTAAACTGGGTTTTATCCTTTATTATGCTTGTGCCAATGCTTGAGCCAGAATCTGCTGGTTTTATCACCAATGGCAATCCAAGCCTTTCTACTATAGAGTCAAAGGAGGCATTTTTTGTAAGCATGACATACCTTGGCACCAAAAGCCCAGCACTTGAGAAGATATGCTTTGACATTAGCTTATCCATGGCCAAGGCACTTGCCAACACACCAGAGCATTGATAGGGAATGCCCAATAAATCCAAAAGGCCTTGAATGGTCCCATCCTCCCCAAAACGACCATGAAGGATGACAAGTGCCACATCGATTTCCTTTGCATCGTTTACCAAGCGGGCCAAATCAGATGCTGGGTCATAGACCTTTACATTGTATTTTTTAGGATCTAATGCATCCTTTACCTGCTGCCCACTCTTTAGAGAGATCTCACGCTCGCTAGAGACGCCTCCACATAATAAGGCTACATTCAGCCTATTCACTTCCCCTTCTCCAAAATTTTGGCTAAAGATTGTGGAGAAAAAGGAAGATTTTTAAAAATAAGTTCTTCTAATAATCTGCTTTGGTGATAGAGCCTGTTTAGCCGAGATTTTTCAACTTTATCTCCATAGCGACTAAAAATATATTCAAACCTCCTTTTTAGTGTTACTATCTCTTCACCATTTACCCTTTTGTCTGCATAATTTACAATCTCCTTCTCCCCAATCTTTATAATATTTTCAGGCAAAAATACATGATATTTTATGATTTCAGCCACCTCAGGGTACCCCAGCCTCTCTAGCCACTTTGCCCCCTCTATGGCATGGTCTACCTTATTCTTTATCCCATAGGGCTTTGCAATATCATGGAGCAAGGCCCCTGCCTCTACCAGAGGTATATTTAGTCTATGGCCATTTTCATTTAAATTTTCTGCCAAAAATACTGCCACCTCAGCCACCTTTTTACAGTGGGCAATAACATGGGGCCAATTGCAATAGACATTGAGCAATCCGAGGGCCTGTTTATAGGATGGAATCATCTCTCAAACCCTATTTTTAATTTTAGGGACTATTTTGTCAATAAAGCATAGCATAAATTGGCTTGACAAATAGGCATTGATTGGATAACAAGATGCAAGGGGTAAAAAATGCCTAGGAGAATTTATATCTTTGACACTACCTTAAGGGATGGGGAGCAGGTGCCCGGGGCAAAGCTCAATACTGAGCAAAAGCTAATTGTGGCTAAACAATTAGAAAAATTGGGGGTGGATATAATTGAGGCAGGTTTTCCGGCCTCCTCCCCAGGTGATGCAAGGGCCGTAAATTTAGTGGCAAAACAGACAAAAGGCCCTATCGTTGCAGGACTTGCCCGCTGTTTAAAGAATGATATTGATATCCTCTGGGAGTCCATTAAAGATGCAAAGAGGCCAAGGATTCATGTATTTTTAGCGGCCTCAGATATCCATATAGAGAAAAAGTTGCGCCTGGACAGGCAGCGTGCCTTAGAGATGGCCATCACAGCGGTAAAATATGCAAAAAAATATTGCAATGATGTTGAATTTTCCCCAGAAGATGCCACTAGGGCAGATTTTGACTACCTTTGCAAGGTAGTAGAGGGGACTATAAAGGCCGGGGCAACGGTGATCAATATCCCTGATACAGTAGGCTATACTATCCCTGAGGAATTTAGTGAGTTGATTAGAAAATTGATAGGGCGTGTCCCTAATATAGATAAGGCAATATTGAGTGTACACTGCCACAATGACCTAGGGCTTGCTGTAGCAAATTCTATTGCCGCTATAAGGTCTGGGGCAAATCAAGTAGAGTGCACCATAAATGGAATTGGGGAGAGGGCAGGGAATGCTGCCCTAGAGGAAATAGTTATGATTTTAAAGACCCGCTTAGAGAATTTTGAGACAAATATTTTTACCCCTGAGATATATGCAACTAGCCGTTTGGTAAGTAGGATGATGAATATACCGGTCCAGCCCAATAAGGCCATTGTGGGGTCAAATGCCTTTGCCCACTCTGCTGGGATCCATCAAGATGGCATCCTAAAGGACAGACGCACCTATGAGATTATCCGCCCAGAGGATGTGGGGCTAAAAAAACACCTCTTGGTGTTGACCGCTAGGTCTGGGAGGGCCGCTGTAAGGCACAGGTTGAGTGAGCTTGGATATGAGCTCTCAGATGATATGTTTGAAAAGGTCTATCAAAGGTTTTTGGCAGTAGCAGACAGGAAAAAGGAGATATGCGCTGAAGACCTAAAGTCTATTGTAGAGATAGAACTTACAAAGGTACCAGAGGTCTATTCCCTTCTTAGGATGCAAGTAATGAGTGGAAATGAAACACTCCCCTTGGCTGCCTTGACCTTGAAGAAGGGGGATAAATTGATAACAGATGCCTCTGTAGGAAATGGCCCAGTAGATGCTGTGTTTCGCTGTATAAATCGCATTACAGGGCTAAATGCCACACTTATTGATTTTGATTTAAAGGCCATTACAAAGGGTACCGATGCCCTGGGTGAGGCCATGGTAAAGATAGAGGTAAATGGGCAGGTATTTGCTGGCAGGGCAGCAAGCCCAGATGTTATAGAGGCAGCGGCACGTGCCTATTTAAATGCGGCAAATCGCTATTTTGCCATCTCAAAACAGTAAAACTTAAGAGATTTCCATGTTTTTTACAAGGCTATGGTACCTTCCCCCAAGCAGCCCCTCCCCAATGATATAGGCACCACAGGCGGCCTCCTTTGCAACCTTTGATAGTTTTTTTACCCTTCTTACGGGTGCATATTTTTTAAGCCTATTTTTTAATTCATTTTTTATAAAATCATATTCCACAAGCCTGCCTGATAAGATGACCTCCCTTGGATGAGGGTTAGAGACAAGCATTGATGCCACATCCTTTTCTACACTCTCCCCCAAAAGCACTATGGCCTCTTTAAAATCCTTTAAATCTGGAGGTTCAATCTCCTTTCCAACAAAATCCTTAAGTCCACCCCTAAAGAGGATATCCTGGGTAAGGGGTGGCCTTAGTCTGATGACTATCTCCCCGTCCATACCACCGCAGGAGAGAAAGCCCAATGCGCCATTTGTCCCCCCTATCCCATCAACTATCTTTCCATCCAAGACCCCTATTGTGGCAGTAAATCCATAGCCTATCTCCACATATATAAATGATGTTTTACTAAAGGGGATATTTAACCACTCACTTTGATCCTTTATCCCAAGTGCTACACAACACACCTTATCTGCTGTCCCCATATCAAATTTGTTCCACTTTCTATAAGATGGGACTGTCTTGAGGTGAATTACACCCGGTGTGAAATAGACAGGCATCCTCTTTCTCTTCATCTCATAAAGTACATTTTTTATTGCCTCATTTACTGCTACATTTGTATCTGGTGGAATCATAAGGGAGAGATCATTTTCTGTCATCTCCATTATGCCCTTTAGGGGGATACCATATCCTGATGGCCCAATAATGATATCTAAAGGCATTAGACCCTCAACCTTTCGGGTAAGAATATATGGATTTTTAAAAATTTCTTCTGATTTTATAGATTCATCCACTATAATTCTTCTGTTGTCTTCCATGCCAAATAGATCAAAGCTATATGTCCCAGGGTCTATTCCTATAACCCTCATATCAATGGACAAGAGGGGTCTTCAGAGAGCCAATTGCCTGTTAAGGCAAAGGTCCTTGATCTACACCCCCCACAATCATATAGGTATTTACAATCTTTACACCTTCCAGTCCTTTGAGAGAAATCCTTTATTTTCCTTATTATTTCAGATTTTTTCATGTCTTCCCAAAGCTTCTCTAGATTTCCCTTTTCTAGATTTCCTACAGCCATAGGGGAGAATGTGCATGGCTTTATATCACCATTTGTTTCAATAAATATATAGTCACCAAATATACAATGGGAGACCTCAGGTACTATAATGCCATTTTTGGCATTTGGGGAATAGTCTATTCCTTTTTCTTTAAGAAATGGCTTAAAGAAGGGCTCATCAAAGAATATATCAATTTTGTATACCCTCTGGCATTCTATTACAGATGAGATAACCTCTTTATATTCACCCCCGCTTAAGACATATTTGCCATAATCTCTACAGGGCTTTAGCCCCAAAAATATGATCTTATTTATATTAAATCCCTTTGCAAATTCAAAAATCTTTTTAATCTGCCAAGCATTGTGTCTTCCTATTGTAATATTGCAGGCATCAAGTATATTATATTCCTCTAATAGGTATATTGCCTCTTTTAGCCTTTCAAAACTTGCCCCCCTTCTAACTGCCTCATAGCTCTCTTTATCAACCCCATCAACACTTACCATGACCTTTACAGAGAGCTCTGACAACCTTTTGACCGCCTCTTTATTTAACAACATCCCATTTGTAATAAGATAGGCCTCTATTTCACTTTTATTTATAATCTCTAGGATTTCAAATAACTCCCCTCTCAGTAGGGGCTCACCACCCTCAATAATGACCCAGGCTGGGGAGAGATTTGGTATTTGTCTTGCAATGCTTAATGCGGTTTTTCCATCAATCTCCCTTTTATCCATCCCCCTACAGTGTAGACACCTTAGATTACACCTATTTGTAATTGCCCAATCAATAAAATATGGATTTTCCATTTTAAAAATCTATCTGCATATTTTGGCTAATCAATAGGTTTAATGCCTCCTTTGCGCTCCCTCTCTTGTTTTCTTCCTCTAGTATCTTCTTTATCTCCATAAGCACCCTGTTTATCCGTTGTGTTATCTCTACCTCCTCTGCCTGCCTCATTTTTTCAATTACTTCCTTTACTGTCTTCCTTAAATAACCCTCTATCTTTGGCTTGTGAGGGGGGCCTAACATACGTGCTAGGCTGTTTGTATACCTTCTGACAATTCGCTTATAGGCATGAGGGATCTCTATCTTTAAAAAATCCTTTGTAAGCCTATCAACAGATTCATCCCTTGCCCTAATGACCATCAAGTAGTTTCTAAATAACTCCTTATTAAAGTTTGATAGCAGATTTAGCTCAGGCAGTATCTCAAGTCCAGGTATTATTACCCTTACAACAGGTATATCTAGGTCTTTCCTTGTGAGGTCTGCATAGATTATATGAAATCCATTCATTATAAGTAGCCTCTCTAGTGTGTGTAAATCGGTAGTCACATTGCCTGAGGAATAGTTTGGTAGCTCCTCGTATCTTATTGTTTTTATGGCCTTAAGAAGCCCCTCAGGGTTTTGTATCAACGGGCCATAACTTGAGGAGTGTGTCAACTCGCATAGGGCCCTTAGCGCTGCGATCCTTCCATCAAGGTGTGCCCCGCACCCTGTAGAGGTTATGAGGGTCTCTCCAATCATACTCTTTATAAATGCCTTATAGCAAGGGATCCCCCACTCATTTGTTAAATCCAAAAAGTAGACATAGACATCCCTTTCCCTAAGCCCTTTTAGGATAAAAGATATCTCAGGCCCATCCGCTATTAGGGAAAAACACCTACTTGGGCAGTAGCAGGAGACCTTATCTAGGTGCCTCTCTATATATTCTAAAATGCCATGTAGTTTGGCCTCATCCATTGTATTCCCTGAGGCCAGACCGTTTGAGGAGGATCTGCTCAAAAGGTCAACCTCATCGAGATTTTCTGAGGAGAGCCAAAAGACAAACTGTGCTGGCACATATATCTTATGGGTTCCACTTTTATCAACCTCATCGGCGCAGACCCAATATAGATATTCATCTTCATATGGGACCTCTAGATTCATCTTGTTTGGGTCTAATACATTGAGCCCCTTTTTCTTTAAATCACTATATTTTGCCTTGACTAATTCAAATTCCCTCTTATAGCCAATGGATTTATTATCGCAGAGACTGGCTGAGGCAGAGTATCTTTCTATAAATTCCATTAAATAAGAGGCCTTTGCCTCAAATTTGTCTTTGCCCTTTCCCCTTGATGTCAGCTTACCCTTAATCTTGTATCTGTTCCTCTCAGCCCATACCCTTACATCGACCTTAAAGTCCCTTTTAAAGGCATAGGGGCTAACAGAGTCCCTTACCTCTTTCTCATTTCCAATAAACATCTCCTTGACTATAGGTTCTTTAGAGACCCTCCTTATGGTCTCCTCTGGGGGCAAGACCCTTAAGGATGTACCTACATTTAGTGATTTTTTTTCTGATCTTGAACAAATATGCCTTATATGAATTGTCTCTTTGTTACTATTTAATGTCTCTTTGTCAAATGGTATTGGGTATTTAATGTCTTCTAAGGAGGGGAGGGGTTCATAATTGTATTTATTTCTAAAAAATACCTCCATCCAGTAAAGGCGGGCATTAAGCTCCTTATCCAAAAGCCACTTTATATAGACTAAGGGTGATTTCTTGGCTAGTGTAGCCATATCTATATCAGTAAATTTTCTAAGTAGATTGGGGTATCTAAAGTAGCATACTTGGTAGAGGGAAGATAACAGAAAAAAATTTTTTTTCTCCTTTGCCATATCTATTAATTCTCCAATACTTTGAGGAGATAGTCCCTGCAAGAGATTCAGTAGGTGTGAAATCATAAATTTATCATTTGGATGCCCTTTTAAGTACTCTATAATCTCCTCTAAGCCCATATCCTTATCCGGAGAAACAGAAATAAAAAGGGAAGTCCCTAAGCCAGATGCCTGTTTTATGTTATAGATCATCATCCTGCTAGCCTCCTTGCCTCCTTGATATACTCTATTGTCTCCTTGATCTTTTCCTCCACCTGTTCCCTTGAATCTATATAGGTACAACAGCCAGACAAATAGTATTGTTGAGTAAAAAATCTATCTTTAATTCTCTTTTCTACCTCCCTATCCTTTCTGGAAAGTTGCCTAAAGGCCACTATCAATTGCTTAAGCCCATCTATTTCTATTCCGGTCTTTGCAAGTATAAGGGCAGAGGTGGCCTTGACAGTCGATGTCCATGCCCTTTTGGTTGCATCCCTAATCTTTCCCTCTTTGAGCATCCCTATTGCCTCATTGTAAAGGGATTCAGCCTCATTGAATATGGCCTCTATCTTTTGTCCTTTGTTCATATCCATTTTCACCTCCATATAAGAGACCCTCTGCTAAGCTTATTATCTCTGATACAGTAATCTCTTCTAAACACCCACTAATTACCCTAACGTCCCCAAAAGGGGACCACACACTTGGCTTAGTTGGTCCAAAAATGGCAATGGTTTTGGTCCCTACCGCAGCGGCAAGGTGGGTTATACCAGAGTCATTTCCTATAAAGACCTTTGTCTTACTAATCAATTTTGCCAATTTTGGCAATGGTAGGCAGTCAAATACCATTATATCTTTAGTTATATTTTTATTTTCTGCTGGCCCAATGATTATGCCAACACTTGTCATTTTGGCTAAATATTTAATCAGACATAAAAATTTTTCCTCTGGCCAATTCTTTCTTTTACTGCCACTGCCTGGGTGGATAAGGACCTTGGGTACCTCAATATCATCAATCTCATCCATAGAATTATCTAAGGTCAAGGGTAAAAAATCAAGGCTATATTCTATGCCATAGTCTTTTAACTGTCTTTGTTGATAGACTGTTACATGAATGTCTTCATCCCTAGGAAATGGTTTTATAAACCAAATCCTTTTATCTATTTTTTTGAGTGTCTCCCCCCACTCAGACCTATAATGTGAAAAGAAAATTATTTGATCAAAGCCCTCCCAAAAATCTATCTTTTTTCCTGTATAGAGATGGGCAATAAAAGGACCATTTGCATCATAGATATTATTTACCCTTAGCTCCCTTTTAAGTAAGGATAAAATGTGTGGATAGCCCAATAGACTAATCTTACTAAAAGGAAAGGCACCTCTTATGGCCAATAGGGCAGGGCGTGAAAGCAACAAATCCCCCAAGGCACCTAAGTGAACAATGAGAAGGTTCATTTTTAAAATGATGATGTTCTTAGTGTAACAAACTTTTTGTAATTGACAATAATGTGTTATAATAGGCCAACAAAAGTGGGATGCAGTTTTTTTAATGATTTTGATGCTACTAGCATTTAAGACCAAAAACAAGTAAGATATAAGTAATGATTGGAATCCGTGTGACAGGAAAATCAAGGATTTTATCTTTTTTAATAATCGGGTTAATTATCCTAGGAATCCTAATAGGAGGCCATAAATGTGAAAAAGTTTTAGGGGCTACTGGTACAGTTAAGGGGAAAATTTCTATTGCAATAGTTTATGATAACTATAATGTCAATCCCAATCTAATTAGCAGTTGGGGGTTTGGCTGTATAATTAGAACACCCAATAAAGACATTCTTTTTGATACTGGGGGAGATAGCTCTATCTTACTCTCCAATATGGATAAGATGGGCATAGACCCTAAAGATATAGATATAGTGGTTATTTCCCATATCCATGGGGATCATGTGGGAGGTCTTAATGGTTTTTTAGAGAAAAATGGAAATGTAAAAGTGTACATCCCATCTTCTTTTCCAGATTCTATAAGGGAGAAAATAAAATCTTATGGGGCAAAATATTTTAATGTAAAGGATTTTATGAGAATTTCTGATGATATCTACACTACTGGCGAGATGGGGACTTGGATAAAAGAACAATCATTAATCTTAGATACTAGAGAAGGACTAGTAATAATCACTGGCTGTGCCCACCCCGGAGTAATAAACATCGCAAAAAAGGCCAAGCAAATATTACATAAAAAAATCTATCTGTTTATGGGTGGTTTTCATCTATTTCACACCTCTGAGTCAGAATTAAAGAGTATTATAAAAGGATTTAGGAATCTGGGGATTAAAAAGGTTGCCCCCTCCCACTGCTCAGGAGATCGCTGCAGAGAGTTGTTTAAGGAGGAATATAAGGAGGATTATATTGACAGTGGGGTGGGTAAGATTATTACTGTGCCAGCAAAATAGGAATACCAGCCCATACTTGACCTTGCAAACAGCATAATAACCCTGGCAAGGGAAAAATACACAAAGGTACTCAAGGCACAGGATAAAGAAGGAGAAAGGCCAAAACTTATCTTCTTTACCCCAACACCCAACTGTTTTGCCGTTTAAATTGAAAATCCCCGATCCAGATTACATTTTTAGATTCTACTTTTACAGCATCAGAGAATTTCCTATCGCCTGTTATCAAACTTATCTTTAATTTATTCGCCAGAACTAGATAAGAAGCATCGTAAACAGAAATATTAAATCTTTTACACGCATCAAGCAGGTGTGTTTTAAAAAAATTCAAGTCATATCTTTCAATGTCTAGATTAACTATCTTTTGTTGAATCTCAGGAAAATAGGCCTTAAGCAGGGCACTGGCATCTATAACAGTTTGCATCTTTCTTCAAGCTCCCTTCTGGATGCTTCATATAAGTCTTTTACCTTCGGTGATGTTCACCTTCAACATGGCCACTTCCTCTGGTTAGAATAAATGGGCAGAAAGGATTTGTCAACAAAAAGTTGAGTACAATATTCTGATAATGCCTCCCAACCAACTGCGCTTCAACTGGGCTATCAAACAGTTGCTCAGGCAAAAGATGCTGCCTTAATCAGTTTTTTGTCTTTTTACCAATTCCAAGGCTATTTTTACTTAAACTCTGCATCATGGTTTCTTTTCTAATTGGTTATCCTTATTCCTTTTTATAAGCTTAACATATTGTCCGAAATTTGAGGGAAACTATAATATATAATAAAATCCTCATTATAGCTACCCCTGGATTAAGGGATGGATTCTGTGAACTGAACCCAAGGCATATTCCTTAACAAAGCATATTCAAAGCATATTCCTATAAAAAGATGGGCAAGGGCCGACTCAGCTTAAAATCACGGTAACAAAGTGAAATAATCACAATGACTTGGCCTTATAATAGAAAAATCACGCCTGTCTGTAGTTAAAATACGACAAATTTTTAAACGCTCTGCTACAGCTACTACAGAAGCATCGACAAATCCGATATTAGCATCAGAATAGCTTTCAATAAGCTTAATAGAACGCTCAATGTCTCCAGGGGTCAAATTTTCGTATTTTAATTCACCTTTGGCAATAGAGATAAGAAATTTTTGCTCAGCTTCTACCCCAAGATAGGTATTTATTAGATAGGCAGCTTCAGGTATCACTGTGATAGGCACAATCAAAATATCTGTGTTATTTGTTAAAAAGTCAGTTGCCCGCTTGTGCCAAGCATCATCCCTGTCTGCCATAGCATAAAGGATACCTGTGTCTACGAGGATTGCTTTCACTTACTTTGACCTTTCCAAAGAAGTTGTTCACACTTCTCTGAAATATCCTTATGTCCGCTTCGACCAACCCCTATAAAAGAAATACTTCTCTTTGCGGTGTATTTTTCGTCTATGAATTTTTGTAATGCTTGGCGGATAATCTCCGAGAGGGTTTTACCTTCTTCCTGGGCAATGCGCTTTAAGCCTACAAAAACTTCATCATCAGCAAATATGGTTGTCCTCTTCATTGCATATATATGTTATATGCAAAATGATGGAATGTCAAGATGTGACCAAGGAATCTTACCCAGGGCAAGCCCCTGCCTTTGGGATGGGGAGGCTCAGTAGGTATCTACTATATGGTAAAAATTTATCCAAGGATGGGAAAAAGCTTTCATTTAGGATTAAACACAGAGATTATTAAAAAAGCAGCCGCAAAATTATATTTGCAGGCTGTCGGTAAAATTGAAGCGATTGTCAAGTGTGTGACAAAAATATAGATAATCTTAACAAAATTTTAGAGAGGGCAAAATGCAAGATGAGGAGCTTCTAAAGTTACATGTAAGTAGTATGAGGTTTGACACCTAAAGATTAAAACTTCCCTGTATTTAGGTACTTTTTACCTCTGCCTGGAGCAGACAGGCCTGTCAGTCGGCAGACAGGGAGGTTTTGCTCCCAAAGTTCAACGTTAGGAGTTTTAGTGGCGGACAGACTGTTGTTATGCCTCCTCTGGGGCTTTGGAGGATAAAGAGTATTTAGAGAGCTATCTTGAGATTCAGCCCATCTATCACCATGCAGAAAGGAGAATAGAGGCACATATCTTTCTCTGCTTTTTGGTCCTGCTGCTTGAGTGGGAGCTTGCAAGAAGGCTTAAGGAGATAGATGATAAGATA
>JAGGTC010000043.1 GCA_021163945.1 Deltaproteobacteria bacterium
CATTCCTATAAATCTTGCTGGAGTAGCGGCCATATCCCTGCCTTGTGCCTTTAGCAAAGGTGGATTGCCTATTGGGGTGCAGCTCATAGGCCCCCACTTTTCAGAAGGGTTGCTATTTAATGTAGCCTATAACATTGAACAGAGTTTAGGCATTTATAATAAAAAGCCCCCACTTGATTATTAGTAATAATTTGGGATATTGAGAAGTTAAAAAGTGACTTTGGCATTTGCAAAATGGGGTCTGGGGCGAAGCCCCAGTGTAAAACAGCGCTATAATTTGCATAATCTAGTTGATTTTCCCTCTTCCACCTCTAGTATTAGTTGCAGACACTCAAAGACAACATTTTTTGCTAAAGGGTCAAGGTGATTCTCTAACCACTGAATAAATCTCTTAAATTTGGCCTCTGGTAATTCCTTTTTTGCCAGCCACAGTTCCTCTGACACAGCAAAGATGTGAGACTCTTCATATCTAATGCTGGCCCTTACCCCCTCCCGCCACTCATGATATACCACATACCTCCTAAATTCCTCAGGGACAATGTCTTCAATAAAGATCATCAAATCGTCACTGAATATATTTTCTGGGTGTTTTTTTATTGAGATCCCCAAAAATTGCCTCATTTCTCTATAAGGAGGTGGCAGTTTTTCTTTGTTTATCACTATATACTCTACTTCCTCCCCAAAGAATGTCTCCCTTTTTCTTTGGGCGCTTTCCCATATCTGAGAGAATAATTTGTGCCTTTCTTTCTCTTCATTTACCTTAATCATGCCTTTACTTTATCTATGCATTTGATAATAATTCACTATCCTTAAAAATGAAAGAAAAGGTAGCTATCTTTTTGATCCTCATTTTGGTTCTTTTTCTTATTTATAAAGAAAAACAAAGGCATATAACAGGGCCTCCGCCCAAAGAGAGGTGCCTTTTTTGTCACAAAGACATAACAGACCCTGATACCTCACACCCCATATCTGCATTTGGCTGTTATAAGTGCCATCTAGGAAATCCCTTTTCCTTAGATAAAAAGAGGGCACACTTTACCATGGTAAAAAACCCAGCAGACCTCTCTGTTGCAAATCGAACATGTGGGAGGGCAGGTTGCCATCCAGACATTGTCTCTAGGGTAAAGAAGAGCATTATGGCCACAAACAAGGGGATATTAAAGACGCTTCTTTATCTATGGGAGGGCAAGGATATTGATATTGATGTAACTAGCCTTTTTTTAGGGAATATAAGAAAAGGCCTAGCCCTAGGACACTATATGAAGATGTGTGGTGGTTGCCACCTTTGGAAAAGGAGGTGGGACTTTCCAGGTGAAATAGGAAGGAGGGGTGGGGGCTGCTCTGATTGCCACATAATAGACTACCTAAGGCCCATAAAGAAGGAACACCCAAAGATGACCACCAGGATTCCCTCAGAAAACTGCACTAAGTGCCACAATAGGTCGGCCAGGATAGGGCTTTCCTATTTTGGCAAATTTGAGTCAGAGGGATATGGGACGCCCTATAGAGGCAGGTGGTTAAATACGAGAAGGCTTTCTGGGAATAGATTCTTTATAAATCTACCTGCAGACATCCACTACAAAAAGGCAAATATGGAGTGTATAGACTGTCATACAGAAAAGGAGCTTATGGGAGATGGAAATGACTATGCCCACCTAAAAGGGCAAATTGAGATCTCTTGTAATGACTGTCACTTGCCCAAATTTAAAGAGGCAAAAAGGGGAAGACTGGCTGAAAAATTGGCATTTTTAAATAAAAAGGTACCAAATCCTGTGGGAAAGGAGATAGCCTTTACCAAAAAGGGAACCCCTATCTACAATCTGCAAAAAGAGGGTAAAGAGATTTTCTTTTACAGAAAAATGGATGGTAAAAGCATAAAAATTACTAAATTTCTTAAGGAAAAGCCATATCACAATATGAATGGCCACGGGCGGCTTAGCTGTCAGGCGTGCCATAGCCTATGGATGCCACAGTGTTATGGATGCCATGATGAATATATAAAGGATAAATATCAATACAATTGGATTAAGGGGGAAATAGGCCTAGGAGGGTGGAAGGAGAGGAGGTCGTATATCCGTTTTTTGAGGCCACCTTTGGGGATAGACAGCAGTGGTAAGGTCTCCTTATTTTCTCCATGTCAGGTATTTGTTTATGAAAAAGATAAGGTTTTATTTAAGATACTCACCATGACCTCATTTGACCCCCATACTACCCAGAGGTCATCTAGGGGCTGTCTAGATTGCCATGGTGACACAAAGACACTGGGATTGGGGGAGGGAATCCTCTATAGGTCTAAATTTAGGCCTACCTATGATGCCAATAGATCAGGTCTAGGCATTGATTTTCCTCTGGATGCATTTGTTAATATAAAAGGAGAGGCCTTACAGATTACCTCACCTTATCCATCTGCTAGGCCGTTTAATAGAGAGGAGATAGAGACTATAAGAAGGGTAAATAGGTGCCTCCCCTGCCACAGCCTCTATGAAGATAAGATTTATAAGGATTTTAAAGAGAGTATAAAGCGTTTTATGAAAGAAAAGGGGCTACCATGCTGGAAGGTCATAAGGAGATACACGAGGTAGAAATGGTCTCTTGTTGACAATGTGACCACATTTTCTTATAATGTTGCTACATACAAAGGAGGTAAAGTGTGGTAGTTGTAGGTATTAGAGAGTTAAAAAATAACCTGAGTTTCTATCTTCGGCAGGTTAAGGAAGGTAAACGGATTAGTGTGGCAAATAGAGGGAAGGTAATTGCCATTTTGGTTCCTGCAGAGGAGAGAAAGCTGAATAAGGAACTAAAAGCGTTACTTGAGGAAGGAATTGCCTCTTGGGGAGGGGGAAAGCCAAAAGGCTCTGCTCATCCGGTGAAGTCTCGAGGACGCCCACTTTCCGAGATTATTATTGAGGATCGAAGATGATTCTCTATCTCGATACCAGTGCTTTGGTAAAACTCTATGTTGAGGAAATAGGTTCAAATGAGGTTAAAAAATTAGTAAAAGCCGCCCAAATTGTATCTACTTCTCGTATTGCCTATGTGGAGGCAAGGGCTGGGTTTGCCAAGAAGCTACGAGAGGGAGAGTTAGATAGGGCTGGCTGGGGGCAAATTGTTAAGGATTTAGAAATAGATTGGAAGAGCTATTTTATCATGGAGGTCTCAGAGACTTTAACTAAACTCGCTGTAATTTTGGCTGACAAATATCCCTTAAGGGGATTTGATGCTATACATCTTGCCTCAGGTCTTCTTTTAAAAAGAAAAACAAAGCTAGATGTCCGATTTTCCTGTTTTGACAAAAAGCTTAAAGAAGCAGCCCAATCAGAGGGTTTATCTATTTAGTTGCCTACCTTGGTCATTTAACCCTATGTTTTGGCGTTTAGGTATTTGTATTTTGGTATTTGGTTTTTTCTTAATGGCCTGTTCTAAAAAGGAGGCCATAAACTATAATGAGTGTCTAAATTGCCACAAGGGCATTGAAAGGATAGAATCACATGAATTTGATTGCAAAGACTGCCATCTTAAAGAGAAGGTTCCCTTTTTAAAGACACATGATTTCATTATTAGGAATCCATCTGACCCCATTTATGTAAATATATTTTGCGGAAGGTGTCATGAAGAAGAGATAAAAAATCTAAAAAATTCACTCCATGCCACAATGGCAGGGATCATAAATCAGACCCGCTATCTATGGGGTGCGCAGCCCTCTGCATCTCCCCCTATATACAGTGCAAATTCTGCATTGAGGCCACTTCCAAGACCAAGTCCTTACCCAAAGGCCCCTAAGGATTTGGTAGATGACTTCTTAAGGAAAAAGTGCCTCCGCTGCCATATTGGGACAGATGGGTTCCCAGGCCATGGCCTCTATCGTGCATCTGGCTGTGCAGCCTGCCATGTCATTTATAATAATGAGGGAAGGTATCTAGGCAGTGATATGGCTATTGAAAAAAATAGGAAGGGATACCCTGAATACCACAATTTCACAAAAAATATACCAAACTCTCAGTGCCTTCACTGCCATAACTCAAATCATGTAGGGGCTGACTATGAAGGTCTATTTGAACACGATTATGATGAGGCCTACCGCTCCCCTATCCCAACAAACATTGTCTATGGCATGGACTACCATCATCTGGCAAGGGACGTCCATGCAGAGGCAGGGCTTTTGTGTATAGATTGCCATACAAAAAAGGATGTTATGGGGGATGGCAAAATATATGGGTATGAGCTATCTGTCCCCATGATTAGATGCACTGATTGTCATGGGGGATTTTTAAAAAAAGGACCAGATAAATCACTTTCAAATATTACATATAGATCAGGGAATTTTTATTTTTCTTCAAAAAATGGAAACATTTATAATTTAAAGACATTTTCAAGGGATATAATAAGCCATGCCATATCATCCCACAAAAGGTTAAGGTGCAGTGCATGTCATGCACAGTGGTCATTTGGGGACTATGGCCTTAGTGTAATAAGGGAGGATGCCCCAAGTTATAAAAAGTGGAAGAGGTTAAGATTACAAGCAGACCCTTATTTAGAGACTTTCTTTAAGGATCCAAAAAAATCATTATCCTTAGACATCCTTGATAAAAAGATGAAAATGGGAATTTGGTTTATGGGCTGGCGCTTTAGAAGATGGGAGTTTATGCCACTTGGCATAGAAAATGGGAAATATGCAATCTTAAGGCCAAAATACCAATATTTTGTCTCCTATGTCAATAAAGCAGGAAAAGTCATTTTAGATAGTAAAAAGACAAGGTGGGCCTTTATGCCCTATGTGCCACACACAATAAGCCCCTTTGGGAGAAGATGTGAGGCCTGCCACCTAAATCCTATTGCAGCAGGCCTTGGGATTTTTGAAGAGAAATCAACTGATACAAAGCTTTTTATAGCTGTTTCCCCTTGCCTACCTAAAATGCGCCTTCTTACAAAAGAAGAACAAAAAAAACTGCTTACTCCTACAAGGAGATTTCAGGTAATGAGATTTTTGTCCCTTACCACCAACTGATAACCTTATCGCACTCAAACACCAAATCAATTAGCTCTTCATAATTTACATTTTCCTTATACAACTCAAATGTCTTTGCCTCTTCACCCTCAGACATTATCTCCACCAATTTCTTTACCTCATCGTTTGGCTCTGTTTTGAATATATGTAAGATCTTCATGATTTACCTCGCTATCTTCCATATGGAATTACTAAATCGTATTCCTTTAATTTTTTTGCGATCTCCTCAGTGGTCAAATATTTATAGCCATGCTTTTCATTTTCCTTTACATTGGAAAATACCTCTTCCTCAAGTTCATCAGTAAGCATCTCATATCTTTCCTTATATTCTTGATCCTCGGCAACCTCTTTAACCAATTCATGGTCTAAAAGAAAAAAATGACTGTCTATCATCTCTGCAGCAAGGCCTAAAGTGGATCTTAACGCTTCATGCTGGTCATTTACCACAGTGTTTTCTGCGTGCCTTGCTAAAAATGCTACCTTCATAGCCTCCTCCTTAAAGGACTAAATACCGATCTCCCTCTTCAAATTTCAATTCTTCTAACATCTCTGCATGCCTGGCCTGTGTACCAAAGTCCTTTTTGTCTATCCCTGGTATAGGGGTATTTTCATCTCCCAATTTATGTGCCTTTAGGGAAACCAGACACAAAGACATTTTGCCATGTCCCTCTACTACCTTTGCCAGCTCAGAAAAATCATCCCTCTTACACAGGTATGTCCCTCTGTGTGTAAAAAAGATTATAAGTTCCTTTCCCTTTGCCACTGCTGCCTTGGCTATGTTTAAGAGGTGATTCCAATGCTTGTCAGTAGTAACAAATATCCCAAGTTTTCCCGCCATTTTTTACCTCCAGATTAGCCTTTTTTAATGTAGAACTTGAAAACGCCATTCTCCTCGTCTATTCCTAAAAGTTCATCCCCCAGCTTTTTCAGTGTACCTGGTAAGTCATTTTTTGTCCCTGGGTCTGTCCCAATGGCCAGGAGTATTTGTCCAGACTTCATCTTCTTTAGCTGTCCCTTTATTTTTATTGTTGGCATAGGACAACTTAGACCTTTAAGGTCAAGAGTTACATCAGGTTTTACATCTATTGCCATCTTTTACCTCCTTATTTCTTTTTATATGACTACAAACTTGTTTGTATCTTCATTCCAAAGGGCAAAGAAATACCAAATAAGCATAACTCCAACGATAAGGATAAATGCCCCAGGCCATCCTAGATACTTTGGCAGAAAGACAGCCTTACCAAAACTGAGTGTGTGGGCCTTTACCTTTGGCCAGAGCCACGCCTTGGTGAGGGAGTTGGAGATTGCCATAGTTATCATCACTACCCAAAGCTTTATCTGCCCCTCGCCTACCCTCCAGAGCGTTCCACTTCCACATCCACCCGCAAGTATCATCCCAAAACCAAATATTATCCCCCCTACTATAGCGCCCCATCCTGCATTAGGGAAGACATAACGATACTGGTGTACAAAGATATGCCATCTATATGCTATTATCTTTTCTTTTATTCCAGTCATTTTTGAAATTTTGACAATAAAGCCAGCATCTAACCACTTGATTAGGCCAACACCAAGTACTACGATTAGGATAGAAAGGATAACTGCCTGCGTAGGTTCACTCTCACCAGTCATAAATGTGTCACGAAATGTCCTTGCAAAACAAAATCTTGAACGGTGCATCACAAATCCAGATAAAAGGGCTATTGTAGCAAGTACACCAAACTTTGTCTGCCTTCCATATAAAATTGGCATAAAAAGAATCAAAATAAGTAAAATCCAACCCAAAATAGGCTGGAACTTCTTCCAGGCAGAAGGGGCAGAGGGTAGGCTTATCCCTGCACTCAAAATATTGCTAGGAATATGCTCCATCTCCCACATTGTGTATTTAAGACCTATTATTAACCCAATTATAATGCCAGCCCACATAATTAGCCCACTTAAAGAAAGTGCAGCCAACTGGCTGTAAAATCCCCCTATGTTTCAGCCACCAGCTATTACAGAGGCAAAGCCCATTAATGCACCAGCCACTGCCCCTTTAAAAAGTTCCCACCAAGGGGGCATCCTAAAACCAAAATCCCCAGAGATTAAGGCTGCAGTGAACGCACCAAAGATAATACCAAGGGCCATGATAGACTTTGGGTCTAAGAGTGGGGAGATAAGTTTTTTGCCATGATAGATACCAATTCCTGTCAAAAACCAGTCTGCCCAGTTCCTATAGCCGCCTATTACAGCCCAGGGTTGACCCCAGATCCACATAAGAATAGCTAGAATCGCCAATAGCACCCCACCGAACCAGAAAGGCCATGCCTCCTTAAATATAACCTCGTACATCTCTTTTGCTTTTTGCATACCGTGCCTCTGTCTAATTAACAAAATTCTACATCATTTTATCCATTAGTATCTACACTATTACTTATTGATTGTCAAGATAAAAATACAAAAAGACAAAAAGATTGCAGTTGCCCTACACCTATTCCCCAAAGATCATGGGATAGAGGTGGGTGTGGGTTTGGTCAATCCTACTAATGCCCTCTTCCCTTGCTATACGGATGGCCTCTTCATACTCTATTTTTTTTATCCTTCTATTTAGGGGTGGGTATTTTTGCGCCTCCCCACATGGCCTATAATGGCCCATTATATTTACATAGGTATGAGGAGATACCTCCTTTGCCAGAAATCTTAAGACATCTCTAGTCCCTGCTAGACCATCTGGCAATACCAAGTGACGCACTATCAGGCCCCTTTTTGCTATCCCCCTCTCATCCAGTATGAGGTCACCTACCTGGCGATGCATCTCCTTGATGGCGGCCTTAACTACCCTTGGATAATCCTTTACTTTAGAGAATCTTTCAGCTATCTTTTCATCCCAGTACTTAAAGTCTGGCATATAGATGTCGATCACACCCTCTAAGAGCCTTAAGGTATCAATTGAATCATATCCTCCAGTATTATAAACCAAGGGGATGTTAAGCCCATCTTCTATGGCCAGGGCCAAGGCGGCCAGGATCTGTGGGACCACATGGGATGGGGTTATAAGGTTTATGTTGTGGCACCCCTCTTTTTGAAGGGTGATCATGATCCCGGCAAGCTCTTTTATCGAGACAGGCATGCCATGTCCCAAATGGCTAATCTCATATGTCTGGCAAAAGACACACCTTAGATTACAATAGGAAAAAAAGATGGCCCCTGAGCCACTTTCTCCCACAAGTGGGGCCTCCTCACCAAAGTGTGGCATATAATCTGATACTATGGGCAGCTCCCCCGTCTTACAGGCACCCAACTGCCCTTTAAGCCTATTTACCTTACAGTTTAAGGGACAGATGGTGCAGGATTTGAGAATATTATAGGCAATCTCAATCCTCTTTTCTAATTCCCCAGACTTATAGGTCTCAATATAAGAGGGAAACATCTATTTGGCTGGTTTTAAAAGCCTTTCAAGGTTTTTTCTGGCAAAATCAATATCTGGTTCTAGCTCCAAGGCAAGCCTATAAAGGCCGATTGCCTCCTCTATTTTCCCCATCTTCTCTAAATTAGAGGCAATATTTGCATAATCAATAGCAGATGTGGGATCAAGGGTCAAAACCTTACTAAAGCTCTCTATGGATTTTTCATATTCTTTTATTTTAAAATAGCAATAGCCCAAAAGGTTATAGAACTCTTTAATCTGTGGGTCGCAATCTATGGCCATCTTAAGTGGGGAAATGGCCTCTCTGTACATATTCATGTCTTTATAACAGAGGCCTATATAGAAATAGATCATAGAAATATCTTGTTCTTCAGGGCCTAAATCCAATGCCCTTTTAAAATAATTGAGCGCCAGCTGGTACTCTTCCCTCTTTAGATAACATATCCCTAGATGAAAGTATACATAATACCTTTGACAAACGGCCTTTATCCTTTCTAAGATGGCAATGGCCTTATCTGTATCCTTGAGTTGAGAGGCCAATTTTGCACAAAAGAAAGGAACACTTGCGGCCTTTGCCCTCTGTCTAAATTGGGTACCAGGGATAATCACATAAACGGCAGGGACCTTTATTAGTGGGTGGGTGATGTCTACAACTATTACCTCTAGCCCCCTTTCTGATAGGATATGAACGCAATCTTCAATCTCATCTTTTATGTTGAGGTGTGAGATATCTGATAGATCTGATATCCTAATAGTTTTTTTATTATCAGTTATATATGAGACCTCATCTAGACTTTTGGGTTTGGGAAGACCACTTGAGACATATTTTCCATAGGTATCAAAATCACCTGCAAGCTGGGCTATCTCAGTAAGTGCCCTAATCAGTGCCTTCTCTGGGCTTGTCTGTGTGCCTGCTGTAAACACAATCTCGCTCCTATGGGGAAAGGTATTTGGGTCATAGGCCAGTGCCCCTATAGTAGGGATCCCCATATTCAGTGAGAAATCTTTAATAAAGAGATTTATCCCATTTTTTGAGTACTTTTTAATCAGCCCTAAGGCCACAGGGCCCTTTATAGATTGAATGTCAACTGATGGGACGGCTATCTTTTCATTACTTATCACTGCACAGACATGGCGCTCTACCACCTCACAAATGCCCTGAATGATGGCCTCTTCCAGAGAATTACCCGCCGCTGCACCATTGTACTCATTTATGGCATAAAACCACTCAATAGGGATTAAGACCTCTTTTTGCCTTGTAAGGTTATAGGCAGGTACCCATGATAGGGGAATCTCTGAAAAGACCTTTTGAGACAATTCTATATCAAAGTCATTAACAGAGGAGGCAATGCACTCAAAAGGGATGGACTTATTTTTTACATCAGGATAATTGTAGATAGAGTGTTTAGACCTTATAAAGTTAAAGAGGCTATACCTCTCTATAAGCTCCATTAAGGCACTGGCCTCGGCCTGTTCTGGCGTGGCCCCTTTCCCCATGTGCCTTTTTGAACCTATGGTCTCTTTTGCATCTGTACCGCATATACTTATAAATACAGGTATCCCCAATCTCCCACTGTCTATCCTCTTTGTCTCCTTGAGTATGTCCAAATCTATGTCCCTGAGCCTCTGTTTTACCCTCTTTACTGTCTCCTTTGGGCTTATGACCTTGTCTTGGTCATAGGTATAGGCCTTGATGGCATCTTTTAAGACAAATTTGGACATATAAAGATTTAGAATTGTCTTAAAAATCTTAAGTGATTTTCAAAAAAGAGCCTAATATCATCGATACCGTACTTTAGCATGGCGATCCTCTCCACCCCCATGCCAAAGGCAAGCCCTGTATAGACCTCTGGATCATAGTTTACCCTCTTAAATACCTCTGGGTGTACCATCCCACACCCCAATATCTCCAGCCACCCTGTATGACCACATATACGACACCCCCTTCCCTTACATATCACACACATAATATCCATCTCTGCACTGGGTTCAGTAAATGGGAAATAGCTTGGCCTAAACCTCACCTTCACATCACTTCCAAACATCTGTTGCATAAAAAATGTAAGGATGCCCTTTAGGTGGGCAAATGAGATGCCTCTTTCAACAAGCAACCCCTCTACCTGGTGGAACATGGGGGTATGGCTTATATCTGCATCGCATCTATAGACGGCCCCTGCACTGATTACCTTAATAGGGGGGCGCAGCCTCTCCATCACCCTAACCTGGATAGATGAGGTATGGGTCCTAAGGACCACCTTTTCACTGACATAAAATGTATCCTGCATATCCCTTGCTGGGTGGTCAGGTGGTATGTTTAGGGCCTCAAAATTGTAATAATCAAGCTCTACATCCGGCCCTTCCACAAGGCCAAAGCCCATTCTGAGAAAGATATCGCAGATCTCCTTTAGACACTGGGTAATTGGGTGGAGGGTGCCATAGGGATAAGGACGCCTCCCAGGCAAGGTGATATCAATCCTTTCCTTTTTTATGGCAGCACGTTCAGAAAATTTCTTACTCTTTTTAAAAATTTCACCCTGGATCCGCTCCTTTGCCTCATTTGCCCTTTTTCCTACCTTTGCCCTGATATCCTTTGGTAGCTGGCCAATCTGCCGCAAGCAGGCAGTAACCCTTCCCTTCCTTCCTAAATACCTGACCTTTACCTCTTCCAAGGCCCTTTCATCCCCTGCCCTCTCTATATCCTTTAGGGCCTCCCTTTCTATCCTCTCAAGTTCTTTAAGGATCTCTTCCATATCAATTAAGGTGGCTTTGGGCCAAACTGACCATTTGGTTAAATGCATTGGGGTCATTTACTGCCATATCTGCCAAGATCTTTCTATCTACATCTACCCCAGCCAGCTTAAGCCCATGGATAAAACGGCTATAAGAAAGGCCACTCTGCCTGGCAGCGGCATTGATCCTCAATATCCAAAGACGACGAAAATCCCGTTTCTTTTGCTTCCTGCCTTGATAGGCATAGGCCATTGCACGGATTAGTGTCTCCTTTGCCCTGGCATAGACCCTCCCACGCTGTCCCCAATAACCTTTGGCCAGTTTGAGCACCTTTTTGTGTCTTTTTCTCCTCTTTGCACCTGTTTTTACCCTTGACACATTTCACTCCTTTTTATAGTTTTTATAAATTTTACAACTAAAGGTAATTTGGGATGAGCCGCCTGACCCTTTCAAGGTCTGCCTTATGGACTAGACAAAACTGCCTTAAGGCACGTTTTCTCCTGTGGGTCTTCTTTCTCATAAGGTGACTATGCCACCCCTTCCCCCTTTTTATCTTGCCAGTTGCTGTCAGACTAAACCTCTTTGCCGCACTGCGATTTGTCTTTATTTTTGGCATGGTTCCCTCACTTTGGTGCCAAGATCATGGTCATAATACGACCCTGCATAAATGGTGGTTTTTCCAAGCGCCCAATTTCACCTACCTCCTCAATAATACGGGCCAAGACAGATTTTCCCAAGTCTGTGTGGATGACCTCCCTGCCTCTAAATATCATTGTCACCTTGACCTTTGAGCCTTCCTCTTTGAGAAAACGCTTAATGTGCCTTAGTTTGAACTGAAAGTCGTGCTCATCTATCTTTGGCCTGATCTTTACCTCCTTTATCTGGAATTGGGCCTGCTTTTTCTTTGCCTCCTGTAGTTTTTTCTGCTGCTGATACTTATACCTCCCATAATCCATAATCTTGCATACGGGTGGGTCTGCATTAGGGGCAACCTCTACTAAGTCCAGTCCCTCCTCCTCGGCCCTTCTAAGGGCCTCTTCTAACTTCACAATACCCAACTGTTTGCCATCCGGACTTATCAGCCTTACCCTCCTTGCCCTGATCTGACGATTTACCCTAATTTGCTTTATCTCCTTTAGGAGTTGGTATTTTTGCCTCTTCTTTTAATAAGTCAATAAAGGCCTGCAGTGGCATAGTGCCCAGGTTTTTCCCACTCCGGGCCCTAGGGGTAACAGTCTTGCTTTCTATCTCCTTATCCCCAATCACCAACATAAATGGTATCTTTTTAAGCTGGGCCTCCCTAATTTTATACCCTAATTTTTGATTGCGAAAGTCTACCTCTACCCTAAAGCCCTCATCAAAAAGGCGTTCATATACAGATTTACCATAGGGGATCCCCCTATCAGTCACTGTAAGGACAGAGACCTGCACAGGCGCAAGCCAAGGGGGAAATGCCCCTGCATAGTGTTCTGTCAAGACCCCAATAAACCTCTCTAGCGTCCCCAATATTACCCTATGCAACATAGCAGGGCGATGCCTTTTACCATCACTGCCAATATAGCCAAGGTCAAAGCGCTCCGGTAAGGCAAAGTCACATTGGATTGTAGCGCACTGCCATTTTCTCCCCAGTGCATCCTTAAGTTTTATATCAATCTTAGGGCCATAAAAGGCCCCTTCGCCCTTACATATATCATACCTAAGCCCCTTTTCCTTAAGTGCTGTGGTCAAGGCAGAGGTAGCATGTTCCCAAATATCGTCTGAACCAATAGACTTTTTTGGCCTTGTGCTAAGCTCAACCTCATATTCAAAGCCAAAAATGCCCATAACATCATCTACAAAATCAAGTACACCTTTTATCTCCGAAATGAGTTGGTCTGGGCGACAAAATATATGTGCATCGTCTTGGGTAAATTGACGCACCCTCAGCATCCCATGAAGTACACCTGATTTCTCATGGCGGTGCACGGTGCCTAGTTCAAAATACCTAATAGGTAAGTCACGGTAACTCCTTATCTTTGATTTATAAATCAATATATGGGCAAGACAATTCATGGGCTTTATACCATAAGTCTCCCCTTCAATCTCTGTAAAGTACATATTTTCTTTATAATAGTCTAGGTGTCCTGATTTTTTCCAGAGGTCTATCTTTAAAAATTGAGGCCCCATGACCAATTGATAACCCCTTTTTAGGTGTTCCCTAACCTCAAACTCCTCTAGGATGTGACGTAGGACACCTCCCTTTGGTAAATAGACTATTAGGCCAGGCCCAATCTCCTCAAATTGGGTAAATAGCTCCAATTCCCTACCTAAACGTCTGTGGTCCCTCTTTTTTGCCTCCTCTAAAGAGGATAGATAAAGGGACAGATCAGCTTCATTAAAAAAGGCAGTCCCGTAAATCCTTTGGAGCATAGGATTTGTCTCAATGCCCCTCCAGTAGGCACCAGCTACAGAGGTCAGCTTGAATGCCTTTACCTTTCCTGTAGATTCCAAATGAGGGCCCCTACACAGGTCAATGAAGTCCCCTTGCTGATAGATAGAGACCTTCTCTTCAGGGATGTCCTCTAGGATTTCTAACTTATATGTTTCTCCCATCCCTCTAAACAATTCCTCTGCATCTTTCTTAGAGAGCTCCTTTCTTTGGAACGGGAGGTCCTGTAAGATGATTTCTTTCATCTTTTTTTCTATTTTCTCCAGATCCTCCTGTTTGAATCCAGGGGGGTAATCAAAGTCATAATAAAAGCCATTTTCTATAGGTGGCCCAATAGCAACCTTTGCCTCAGGAAATAGGGATTTTACTGCCTGGGCCATAACGTGTGCAGTACTATGACGCAGTATCTCTAGACCCAAGGGAGAATCAGGAAAGATGGGCTCTATATCACAAGGGGAATTTAACCTAAAAGATAAATCCTTTGGTTCCCCATTTACCTTGGCCGCTACCCACTCTTTTGGGTTTTTTTTAAAATATTCTAAGGCCTCTTTTATAGAGATACCTGAGGGGATCAGCCTCTTTTCCTTATTATCTAACCTTACCTCTATCTTTTCCATATACAAAAATGGTAGGCACGGGCGGGATTGAACCGCCGACTTCTACCGCGTCAAGGTAGCGCTCTCCCACTGAGCTACGTGCCTACTGTATTAAATTATCAATTATAGTAAGTCATGTCAAGAATGCAATAATTCAATTATTAAAAATTCCTTGCCATTTTTGATCAATTGTGTAAAATACTGGCAGGATGTTTGAGAGTTTAAGTGAAAAGTTAAATAACATTTTTAGGAAGCTAAAAGGAAGAGGAAAATTAAATGAGGAGAATATCAAAGATGCATTGAAGGAGATCAAGTTTGCCCTCCTTGAGGCAGATGTAAATTATAAGGTGGTAAAAGATTTTCTTGAATCAGTAAGAGAAAAGGCATTAGGGCAAGAGGTGATGCGGAGCCTAACGCCTGCACAGCAGGTAATAAAGATTGTCCATGAGGAGATGGTTGCCCTTATGGGGGGTAAATGTTCTGAGATAAACCTTAAGGGGCCAATCCCTGTACCTATTATGTTGGTAGGCCTTCAGGGCTCGGGTAAGACCACTACCTGTGCCAAGTTGGCTCGATTCTTGAAAAATAAAAAACACCGCAAGCCTTATCTGGTACCTGCAGACATCTACAGGCCAGCAGCCATTGATCAATTGAAAAAGCTAGGAGATCAGATTGGTGTGGATGTATACCTACCTACGCCCAATGAAGACCCTTTAGAGATTTGTGAAAATGCTATGAAAAAGGCAAAAATGAATGGATACGATACCCTGGTTATTGATACAGCCGGCAGGTTGCATATAAATGAAAAGATGATGAATGAATTGGAAATTATAAAGCAGAGGGTACGGCCAAGGGAGATATTGCTAGTAGCCGATGCAATGACTGGTCAGGATGCTGTCAACATAGCAAAGACGTTTAATGAAAAGTTGGATATTGATGGTGTTATCTTGACAAAGACAGAGGGAGATGCCCGTGGTGGTGCAGCCCTCTCTATTAAGGCCGTTACAAAAAAACCTATTAAATTTATTGGGGTTGGAGAGAAAATAGATGCACTGGAGCTTTTTCACCCAGAGCGTATGGCCTCTCGCATCCTGGGCATGGGAGATATCCTTTCCTTTATTGAAAAGGCACAGGAGGCCATAGATAAAGAGAGGGCAAAGGAGCTAGAAAAGAAATTAAGGAGGAGTGAATTTACGCTAGAGGACTTTAGAGAACAATTGAGACAGATTAGGAAGATGGGCCCCTTGGAGGAAATTTTGAGCATGATTCCTGGATTTGGGCAATTAAAGCAATTTAAACACTTGAAAATCGATGAAAAAGAATTAATAAGAATAGAGGCCGCTATTAACTCTATGACAAGGCAAGAGAGGCTTCACCCAGAGATCATTAATGGTAGCAGGAGAAAGAGGATTGCACGTGGTAGTGGGGTGAGTGTCCAAGAGATAAATAGGCTCCTGAAAAATTATGCACAGGCAAAAAAGATGATTAAAAGGCTGACAAAGGCAGGGAAGGCTGGTAGGCCCTTTAATATTGGTGGATTTTTTAGTTAAGGAGGTGATGTGAGGGCAAATGCTTAAAATTAGGCTCTTGAGGATGGGTAAGAAGAAAAGGCCTTTTTATCGTGTGGTGGTAGCTGATGCGAGGTCGCCTAGGGATGGTAAATATTTGGATATAGTTGGTACTTATAATCCTCTAGTAGATCCTGCTGAGGTGAAGATTGATAAGGAAAAGTTAGATAAATGGGTAAGTAAAGGGGCAAGGCCTACAAAGAGGGTAGAGGGATTATTAAGAATGTAGAAATTCTAAACTAAAGTGGAGGTTAGATATGTTAAGAGAACTAGTAGAATACATGGCAAAGTCTTTGGTAGATAATCCAAACGCAATTGAGGTCAAGGAGATTGAGGGAGAACAAACCTCAGTAATTGAGCTTAAGGTAGCCAAGGAAGACCTTGGAAAGGTAATTGGCAAGCAGGGGCGAACTGCACGCGCAATGCGTACCATTTTAAATGCGGCATCCACTAAGGTAAAAAAACGGGCCGTTTTGGAGATTATTGAATAATTAAATAATGCAGGAGAATGCCCTTCTCCGCATTGGAAAGGTAATTAAACCCCATGGCCTTAAGGGAAAGTTAAAGGTTTTACTCTATACCTCAAATCCCTATAAAACCACCTGGGTTTATTTAAAACCTAAAGGTGGTTTTATGCGATTATACAAGGTAATTTCTATTAAACCCCTCAAAGGGCATTATATTATTGGACTAGAAGGCATTAAAGACCTTGAGCAGGCAAAGTCCTTTGTGGGGGCAAGTGTATACTGTAAGAAAGAGGATTTACCACCACTAGGTGAAGGTGAATATTATTGGTATCAAGTCATTGGCCTTAAGGTCTATTTTGAAAGTGGGGAGTACTTAGGGAAGGTAACCCATGTATTCAATGCAGGCAGCAGTGATATCTTTGTAGTTAGGAACAACAAAGAATATCTTATACCAGCCATCGTTGATGTGATAAAGGCATTTGATTGGGAAAAGGGGATTCTATGGATTACCAAGATGGAGGGCCTATTATAAAAAGAAAATGGTAAGGTTTAGTGTTCTTACCTTATTCCCTGAAATATTTGCCTCCCCCCTAAAGGTCAGCATCTTGGGTAGGGCCATTGAAGGGGGGAAGATATGTGTAGATATTATTAATTTGCGTGATTTTGCCAAAGGGCGGCATAGGGTAGTGGATGATAAGCCTTTTGGGGGCGGTAAGGGAATGCTTATAAAGCCAGAACCTGTTATTGATGCAATCAATTCTGTCAAGTCCACATCCCCAGGGGCCTGGGTTATTTTACTCTCACCTTATGGCCAAATATTTGATCAAGAGGTTGCCAAGTCTTTGAGTAAAAAAAATCACTTATTGCTTGTTTGTGGTCACTATGAAGGTATAGACGAAAGGGTGCGTCATTTTATAGATGAGGAGATCTCTTTAGGTGATTTTGTATTGACTGGAGGGGAGGTAGCGGCCTTGGCCATCATTGATGCCGTAAGTAGATTGGTACCAAATGTCCTAGGGAGCTATTCCTCCTTGGAGGAGGAATCATTTTCCAATGGAATCTTAGAGTATCCCCAATATACAAGGCCAAGGGAATACAAGGGCTATAAGGTGCCAGAGGTATTACTGTCTGGCCATCACAAAAGGATCAAGGAGTGGAGGAGGAGACAGGCACTACTTAGGACCTTGATCCTAAGGCCTGACCTATTAGAAAGGGCAAGACTAGAGAAAGAGGATATTGACTTTCTGATAGAAACATGCAAGTTGCTAGAAAAAAGGCTGCATGAGGAAGAAAAAAAATGAGTTATCCCCATGTCTATATTGGCCTAGTCCACTATCCAGTCTATAACAAGAGGAAAGAGATTATTATTGCGGCAGTGACCATGATGAATTTGCATGATTTGGCAAGACTTGCAAAGACATATGAATTGGGTGGCTTTTTTGTGATTAATCCATTAGAGGATCAACAGGAATTGGTTAGGAGATTTTTAGATCACTGGCTAAAGGGGTATGGGGGTATCTATAATCCTAGGAGGCAATTGCCCTTAAGGCTTGTCCATGTAGCCTCCTCGCTAGAAGAGGCCGTCAGTAATATTGGCTCTAAATGGGGGGAATACCCCAAACTTTTGGGCACTACCGCTAGGATGTATGAAAATACATTGGATTATAGAGAGGCATGTGCATTGATTTCTCAAAGAGAGACACCTTTTTTTATCTTATTTGGGACGGCCTGGGGGCTTGCCGATGAGTTACTGAATAGGTTAGACTATATACTCAAGCCCATTATGGGGGTAGGTAGTTATAACCACCTCTCTGTAAGGACAGCAGCAGCGATTGTCCTAGATCGTATTTTTGGGGGAGAAGATGGAACGCATTCAAATGATAGAAAAGGAGAAGATGAGGCTTGACCACCCAGATTTTGCTCCCGGTGACACAATAAAGGTGCACAGTCGCATCTTGGAGGAGGAGAGGGAGCGCATTCAGGTATTTCAAGGTGTGGTTATCAGAAAGAGGGGTTCTGGTATGTCCTCCACATTCACTGTAAGGAGGATATCTTATGGTGTAGGGGTAGAGAGGACTTTCCACCTACACTCTCCTTTGATTGAAAAGATAGAGGTAGTCTCTCATGGAAAGGTAAGGCGTGCCAGGCTCTATTATCTTCGTAAACTGAGGGGAAAGGCAGCGAGGATGAAGGAAAAGAGGCATTGATGCTGCCTACAGCCCTTGAAAAAGGCCTTTGGGAGAGGGGTCTTTTAATAGCAGGTATTGATGAGGTAGGCCGTGGTTGCTTAGCAGGGCCTGTAGTAGCTGCTGCCGTAATACTTGTTCCTAATGCAACCTTGGATTTGGTAGATGACTCAAAAAGGCTTTCTCCAAAGCAGAGGGAGAGGTGTTTTACCCTCATCCAAAAAAAGGCAAAGGCAATAGGCATTGGACTTTCAAGTGCAGAGGAGATTGATGAGATGAATATACTTAAGGCCTCTCTCTTGGCAATGAAGAGGGCAGTTAAAGGGCTAAAGATAAGGCCAGATTATTTGCTTATTGATGGGCCTTATGGTATTGATATAGAAATCTCACAGATCCCAATAAAACACGGGGACAAAAAGGTTCTATCTATCGCAGCCGCCTCTGTTGTAGCAAAGGTAGTACGTGATCAATTGATGCATAGTTATAGCCTATTGTTTCCTAGTTATGGCTTTTCAAAAAATAAGGGATACCCTACACAGGGGCATAGAAAGGCCATATTGAGGTTTGGCCCCTGTTATCTTCACCGTTTAAGCTTCAAATTA
>JAGGTC010000072.1 GCA_021163945.1 Deltaproteobacteria bacterium
CTCTCAATATTATCTATTGAGCCTCCTCCTAAGATTAAAGATTCCAGACCAGTGGATGCCCCAAATTCTAGAAAGTTTTCTAGGGCATATCTTTGTATTAAAAATTCATTAGGGAAATTTTTGGTCTTTTTAAGTATAAGGTGTTCAAGGAGATGGGCACACCCTTCCTTCCCTACTGGGTCATACCTAGCACCACCGGCCTTAAGAAGGATTCTAATGTGGGTCTCTTTGCCTTTAATCCTTTTATAAAAAATTTCTGTTCCATTTTCTAAAATTATTTTGCTGAAAGAGAAAGGTTCTTTGTTTTGCATCTTTTATTAATACAATTTTAAACTGTAGAAGAAAAGGGGAAGTAACACTTGCCTCTTTTTTTATTTTTGTTAATCTATTTTAGATTTTAAGGAGGATGCTATGCCAATGGATTGGGAGGAATATTCAAGACAAAAAAAGGTCAATCTGCCCTTTGACATTGAACAGCTGCGTGAAAAATTTTCAAGATTTCAAAAATTTTCGGGTCTGCCTATACTAATAGCCATTTTGATCCTAATTTGGCTGGCCTCAGGGATCTATATCGTCTCTCCAGATGAAGTGGGCGTAGTAAAGAGGTTTGGCAAGATGGTAAGACAAACTGGCCCAGGGCCTCATTATCACTTGCCTTATCCCATTGAGACAGTAATAAAACCAAAAGTAACAAAGGTACAACGTCTAGAAATAGGTTTTAGGACCATAGATGTAGGTCCACCTGCAAGATACAAGAACATCCCTAAAGAATCCTTAATGCTCACTGGGGATGAAAACATTGTTAGTGTGGAATTTATCACACAGTACCGCATCAAAGACCCGGTTGCCTATCTCTTTAATGTGAAAGATATCCGCAAGACAGTAAAGGATGCAGCAGAGGCGGCCATGAGGGAGATAGTGGGAAGGACATCTATTGATGAGGTGCTCACTATCGGTAAATTCCGCATTCAACAAGAGACAAAACAACTACTACAATCCATCTTAGATCGATACCAGGCAGGGATAATGGTTATTGCTGTCCAGCTCCAAGATGTCCATCCACCTAAGGCAGTAATAGATGCCTTTAAAGATGTAGCCAGTGCCAAGGAGGATAGGAGCAAATTCATTAATGAGGCCGAGGCCTATAGGAATGATATACTGCCAAAGGCAAAGGGGGAGGCGGCCAGGATCATAAACGAGGCCATAGCATATAAAGAGACCAAGATTAGGAAGGCAAAGGGTGAAACGGCTAGATTTTTGAGTATGCTTAAAGAATATAATAAGGCACCATCTATCACTAAAAAGAGGCTTTATTTAGAAACAATTGAGAAAATTCTCTCCAAAACTAATAACATTGTAATTCCAGCAGGTACAGAGAAGATCATCCTCCCACTGGGAGAAAGGACATTGCCAAAGATTGAGAAATAGGAGGTAGTTGTGGGAAAAAAACCATGGATTATTTTAGTTGTCTTTATTCTTTTGATTCTTGGATCACAGTTTTTCTTTACTGTGGACCAGACACAACAGGCCATCTTGATCCAATTAGGAAGGCCTATTGGGGAGGTCTTTGGGCCTGGTCTTCATTTTAAAATACCATTTATCCAACAACCAATATATTTTGAACGTCGTATCTTGGTATATGACGCTGCCCCAGCCGAAATCCTTACCAAGGACAAAAAAAATTTGGTAGTAGACAATTATTCCAAATGGCAGATCATAGACCCATTAAAATTTTATCAGTCCGTAAAAAACATAGCAGGTGCTCAATCCCGCTTGGATGACATAATTTATTCCCAATTGCGTGTGGAACTTGGTGTTCATACATTGACTGAGGTAGTCTCAGAGGCAAGGAGTGCACTTATGGAAAAAGTTACCAAAAACTCTGATAAATTGGCCAGGAGCTATGGAATTAAGGTAATAGATGTAAGGATAAAGAGGGCAGACCTGCCTCCAGAGAACGAACGCCATGTATTTGATAGAATGAGGGCAGAGCGTGAAAGGGAGGCCAAGCGCTACCGCTCAGAGGGGAAAGAAAAGGCAATGGAGATAAGGGCAAACGCAGATCGTGAAAAGGCCATAATCCTGGCAGAGGCCTATCAGAAGGCAGAAAAGATCAGGGGAGAAGGGGATATGGAGGCAATAAAGATATACGCAGAGGCCATTAAAAAGGGAGAAAAATTCTATAATTTTATCCGTTCCCTAGAGGCATATAAGAAGGGGCTAAATAACGGAAAGACTACATTTGTCCTCACACCAGATAGTGAATTTCTAAAATTTATTGAGCTAAAGGGAAAATAGTATTTTGGAGGAGATTATGGTAGAGACAATTCATATAAATACTACAAAGAGGACACAGCTAATAGATATTACCTCCATCACAACAATCATAGAGAATGGCCATTTGTCACTAGGGACATGGCAGGGGATCTTCTTTTGTGAGTTTGATGGGCCAAGAAATAGAAGGGTTCTTGTGAAGATCTTTTAGGATGCTACGTTTTATCTTTGTATTTGTTTTTATAGCCATACTAACTATTTTCCTTTGCCCATTTACGGTAATTGCCGGCCTCCTGCCCAAGGTAAGGGATAGGGTATGCTATATTGCAGCAAAAATTTGGGCAAAGGCCATCATTTTTGTAAGTGGTGTAAAAGTAAGTGTAAAGGGCCTAGAAAATATAGATAAAAATGGCCCATATGTCTTTGCTATGAATCATCAAAGCTACTTTGATATCTTTTCTATCCTATCTATCCTACCAGTAAAGTCTAAGTGGATGGCAAAGAAGGAGCTATTTTATATCCCATTTTTGGGCTGGGCCATGAAGTCTTGCGATTTCATCCCAGTAGACCGAAAAAGGGCAAAAAGTGCATATAAGGCCCTAAAAAGGGGATTAGAATTGATCAATCAAGGTAATTCCATCATTATCTTTCCAGAGGGTACCCGCAGCAGGGATGGTCGTATTGGGCCCTTTAAGACAGGCGGGATTATACTAGCACTTAGGTCAAATAGGCCTATTGTCCCTGTAACTATTATAGGAACTAGACATATCCTACCTAAGGGGGGTCGCTTTATAAGGCCAGGTCATGTTAAGATTATCATTGATAAGCCCATTTCTACAAAAAATTATAAGGAGACAGAAAAGGAAAAACTGGCGAATACACTAAGGGAGATAATTGTTAAAAATTATGAAATGGAGAGACATTTTTAGATGGAGGGCCTAATTAAGGAGAAACTGCCAAAACATGTAGCAATCATTATGGATGGAAATGGCCGCTGGGCAAAAAAACACGGTAAGCCCAGAATTGAGGGACACCTAGAGGGGGTAAAATCTGTAAGAGAGATAGTAGAAACAGCAAGGGAGTTAGGTATTAAGGTCCTCACACTTTATGCCTTTTCTTATGAAAATTGGCAAAGGCCAAAAGAGGAAATCTCTGCCTTAATGGAGCTTCTCAATAAATATCTAAATGATGAATTGGAAAATATGTTAAAGAATGATATTCAACTTATGGCCATAGGAGAACTGGATCTACTTCCTACCGACACATACAATATCCTTAAAGAAACCATCAAAAAGACAAAAGATTGTAAAGGTATGATATTAAATTTGGCCTTAAGCTATGGGGGTAGACAAGAGATTATACAGGCAACAAAGAGGTTGGTTAAGGCAACATTGGCGGGTAGGATTAACATTGGCGACATCAGCCCCTCTTTGTTTGGAAAGTATCTCTATACAGCGGGCCTCCCTGATCCTGATTTGCTTATCAGGACAAGTGGGGAAATGCGTATAAGCAATTTCCTCCTCTGGCAATTGGCCTATACCGAGATCTATATTACCCCTATTTTTTGGCCAGAATTTCGCCGTGCCCAATTCATTGAGGCACTTAAGGCATACCAATTGAGGAATAGGCGTTTTGGCAAGATACCTGAACAAGAATAAGGCCCACAGAAGGCGTATCATCACTGCCACTATTGGTTTACCTATAGTCTTTTATATTCTACTGTTTGCCCCCTATTTGGTCTTCTCTCTCTTTGTACTTGCCATTGGAGTAATCTCTGCTTATGAACACTATAGCCTTTGGGGTCTTAAGTCAAAAAAAATTTTGTTTTGGGGTCATGTATTTTTAAGTGCATGTCTAATTTTATACTTTGCCTTTGACCCTTATCATTTAACAGGCCTTAATCTATTTGTTTTGATCTCTAGTCTCTATTTCATACTCATCTATAGGTATACCCCACAACAACTTTCACTGCTTCCCATCTGTATATTTGGTTTAATTTACCCCAATCTCTTTTTGGCACATGCCTTCCTTATAAGGGCCTTGCCCAAGGGGAAAATATGGCTTTTTTGGATATTATTGACGGTATTTGCTAGTGATACAGGTGCATTTTATGTAGGAAATCTCTTTGGTAGGCACAAACTCTATGAGCAATTAAGCCCAGGGAAGACCTGGGAGGGTGGAATTGGTGGGATCCTCTCTGCCATCCTCCTTGGTTTTATAGGCCTTATATGGCTTCCCATATCTTTGGAGAAGATTCTATTTTTGTCACTGATTATAGCAATTTCAGGACAAATAGGTGACCTATTTGAATCTGCCATTAAAAGACATGCAAGGTGTAAGGACTCAGGCCATATACTGCCTGGGCATGGGGGGATGCTAGATAGAATAGATGCTTTATTATTTGTCCTACCTGTATTATATTATATTTTGTTATGGATGAGATAAGGTACTTAAGTATCCTAGGTTCTACAGGCTCTGTTGGGAGGCAGTCCTTAGATATAATAGGTCTTTTTCCCAAAAGATTTAAGGTAATTGCCTTGGGTGCAGGAAAAAATCTGTCTCTTTTACAAGCACAGATCAAAAAGTTTCAACCCCAATTGGTCTGTGTAATGAATAAGGAGCTAGCCAATAGATTGAGCCTCAATCTACCCAAAGATAAACACCCCAAGATAGTCTATGGACAAGATGGATATGAAGAAATAGCAACACTGCCCAAGGTAGATATGGTTGTTTCTGCTATGGTGGGGATAAGTGGACTAAGGCCTACCTTGGCGGCTATTGAGGCAGGGAAGACTGTAATCTTGGCGAATAAGGAATCACTAGTGGCAGGAGGTGCATTAATAGTAGGTGCATTAAAAAGAGAAAAACAGATATTGCCTATAGACAGTGAACATAGTGCCATTTTTCAGCTCTTGCATAATCAAAAGAGGGCCCATTTAAAAAGGATTATCCTAACGGCCTCAGGTGGCCCATTTTGGAACCTAAAAAAGGAGGAACTTAGTAAGGTAACGCCAGAGATGACCTTAGAGCACCCCAATTGGTCTATGGGAGAAAAGATCAGTGTAGACTCAGCCACCCTAATGAATAAGGGGCTAGAGGTCATAGAGGCAAAATGGTTGTTTGATGTACCACTCTCTAAAATAGATATTGCTATTCACCCCCAAAGCATTGTTCACTCCTTGATAGAACTGACCGATGGGACTATTATGGCCCATCTTGGTGTACCTGATATGCATTTGCCCATTGCCTTTGCACTCAATTACCCAGAGCGTTTTCCAATAAATATCTCACCCCTTGACCTATTTTCCCAACCACTTACATTCTTTCCACCGGATTTTGAGAGGTTTCCATGTTTGCATTTGGCCTTAGAAGCGGCTAGAATAGGTGGGACAATGCCTGCAGTATTAAGCGCCGCAGATGAAGTGGCCACAGAGGCATTTTTAAATAGAAAAATTGAATTTACTGATATTCCTAAGCTCATTGCCTCAGTTATGGAGAGACATGAGACTATTGCCTCAATCTCCTTAGAGACCATCCTTGCTGTAGATAAATGGGCAAGGGATGAGGCAGAAAAGTGGATAAGAAGGCATATGGGGGTATAAATTGGCTATATTTTGGACTATAGTAATCATAGGCCTACTTATATTTGTTCATGAAGGTGGGCACTTCTTAGTAGCTAGGTGGTGTGGGGTTTGTGTAAGAAAGTTTTCTTTAGGATTTGGCCCCAAGGTGGTTGGAAAAAGGATTGGGAAGACAGAGTATATCATATCCGCTATACCATTTGGTGGCTATGTAAAACTCCTTGGTGAATCACCAAATGAAAGGATCTCAAAAGAAGAGGTATACCATGCATTTATCCATCAGCCCCTCTTAAAACGCACCTTGATTGTCATAGCAGGGCCAGTGGCAAACCTTCTTTTTGCCATAGTTATTTTTGTATTCTTGTTCATGCTCTATGGATACCCCCACCTTATCCCAAAGATAGCTGAGGTGCAAAAGGGCTCACCTGCTGCATTAGCAGGCATTAAGGCAGGTGATATAGTCATCTCTGTAAATGATAAAGCAATAAATACCTGGGAGGAGCTAGCAAGCAAGATTCAAAATAGCAAGGGGCCTTTAAATATAAAGGTTAAAAGAGATAAAAAAATTATTAGTTTAATAGTAAGCCCAAAGTTAGAGAAGACAAAAAATATCTTTGGTGAGGAGATTAGACGGCCTATTATTGGCATTGTTGCCTCTGGTGAAATAGAGACGGAACACCTTTTACCTTGGCAGGCAGTTATAAAGGCCTTTGTCCAGACATATGCCATTACAAAACTCACCTTCGTTACCATAGAAAAGCTCATTTCAGGAAAGATCTCACTAAAGACACTAGCAGGGCCTATTGGCATTGCCCAACTTGCCACACAGAGGGCCGAGGCAGGTCTTGCTGTCCTTTGGTCCTTTGCCGCACTGCTCTCTATTAATTTAGGGGTCCTCAATCTACTTCCCATCCCCATTTTGGATGGAGGTCATCTGCTTTTCTATCTAATCGAGTTTATAAAGAAAAAACCACTAAATATAAAGACGATGGAGATTGCCCAAAATGTTGGTTTGGCTATATTGATCTTACTTATGCTCTTGGTAACATACAATGACATCATAAGGATTGTGAAGAGGTCCTTTTTTCCATGAATATCATGGCCATAGACACCTCAACCCAACTTGGTACAGTAGCCTTGGTGAAGGATGGAAGGCTATTAGGGCAAATTGATTTAGACCTCCCCATTACCCATACAAAAAGGATCTTTAAAACCATTGATATCTTGTTAAAATTTACAGGTATTACCCTGTCAGAAATAGGGGCCTTTGCCATTACAAAGGGCCCGGGTAGCTTTACAGGTATACGTATTGGGATAACTACTGTAAAGGGGCTGGCCTATGCCTTAGATAAGCCAATAGTCTCAGTAACCACATTAGATGCACTGGCATGGAACTTTGTATTTTCTCCCTACCTCATCTGCCCTATGATAGATGCCAAAAAAAATGAGGTGTTCTCTGCATTATATATATCAAAACAAGGCAAATTAGAGAGAATCTCCCCCTACTACAGTATAAGGCCACTTAATCTGATAAAGGGGATTAGGAGAAAGACTATATTTGCAGGTACAGGTGTATTAGTCTATAAAGGCCTGATAGAAAGAAAGATGAAGGACCTAGCAATCTTTCCACCTCATCACCTAAATCGTATTCAAGCAGAGGTCATTGGCCGCATAGCCCTAGAAAAGATCAAGAGAGGAGAAATAGAAGATAAAATGAATTTAACCCCATTTTATATAAGACCATCAGATGCAGAACTAAGTCTCAAGAGGCATGATAAACATTAAAAATAAAATAAAGATATTGAGTATACCAACTTGACATATGCATTATTTACCTATAAAACTCTTTGTTTAGGAGGAGGCAATGGAGGAAAGGGATAAGGCCCTGATTGAGAGGCTTATCAATCATGATGAGACCTTACGTAAATATTGGGAGGAGCATTTAGAATTGGAAAAAAAGATAGAAGAATATAACAAGCGTCTATACCTTACACCAGAGGAGGAATTAGAAAAAAAGAGGCTTAAAAAAATAAAGTTAGCAGGGAAGGATAAGATTGAGGCAATTTTGGCAAAATATAGGAAAGAGATAAAATGAAATTAACAGGGGCACAGATAGTCATTCAGAGTTTAATAAAAGAAGGGGTAAACATCATCTTTGGCCTACCTGGTGGTGCAATTATAGATGTCTATGATGCCCTCTATGACTCACCTATAAAACATATACTTGTCCGTCATGAACAGGCCGCCATCCACGCTGCAGATGGCTATGCAAGGGCAACGGGCAGGGTAGGGGTTGCCATGGTAACCTCTGGGCCTGGGGCCACCAATACTGTAACAGGGCTTGCCACTGCATACATGGACTCTATCCCTATTGTGGTATTTACAGGACAAGTACCCACAAAGTTGATTGGTAATGATGCCTTCCAAGAGGCAGACATTGTGGGGATCACCCGGCCTTGCACCAAACACAACTTTTTGGTTAAGGATGTAAATGAACTGGCAAAGACCATAAAGGAGGCATTTTATATTGCTGGCTCTGGACGTCCTGGTCCTGTTTTGATTGATCTACCAAAGGATGTGCAACAGGCAAAGGCAGAATTTGAATACCCAAAGGAGGTAAGGCTAGCTGGCTATAACCCAAAATACAAGGCACATATAGGACAGGTCAAAAAGGCTGCCCAATTGATTGCAAGCGCTAGGAGGCCTGTAATCTATGCAGGGGGTGGGGTCATTTATTCAAAGGGGGCAAATGAGGAGTTAAGGAGGCTGGCGGAGGGATTCTCCATGCCTGTAACCAATACCCTTATGGGGCTTGGGGGGTTTCCTGGAGACCACCCCTTGTGGCTGGGGATGTTAGGGATGCATGGTACTTATCGGGCAAATATGGCAGTTATACATTGTGATGTGTTGATTGGTATAGGTGCAAGGTTTGACGATAGGGTAACAGGAAAATTAGAGGAGTTTGCCCCTGATGCAAAGATTGTCCATATCGATATTGACCCAGCCTCTATCAGCAAAAACGTAATAGTAGATGTCCCCATTGTTGGTGATTGTAGGGATGCACTCCTAAAGTTAAACCAAGCACTTTCAAATATCAATATTGATTGGGAGGACAAGCACAGGGATTGGCTAGAGCAGATTGAAGAATGGAAAAAGGAACACGTCCTATCTTACAGTCAGCCAGAGGGTGGGCCACTTAAACCTCAATATGTAATAGAAAAACTCTATGAGCTAACTAAGGGAAAGGCAATAGTCTCTACAGAAGTAGGGCAAAATCAGATGTGGACAGCCCAGTATTACAAATTTGATAGGCCTAGGACATTTCTTACATCTGGTGGATTGGGGACAATGGGGTATGGTTTTCCTGCAGCAATCGGGGCACAGGCAGCCTTTCCAGAGAAGTTGGTCATAGACATAGCTGGAGATGGTAGCATACAGATGAATATCCAGGAGTTGGCTACGGCTGTAAGCTATAGGTTGCCTGTCAAGGTAGCCATTTTAAACAATGGCTATTTGGGGATGGTGCGTCAGTGGCAGCAACTATTTTACAGAGGCCGCTATTCTCAAACATCCTTAGAATATTCACCAGATTTTGTAAAACTGGCTGAGGCATATGGGGCTGTAGGCCTAAGGGCCACCAAACCAGATGAGGTAGAGGCCACCATTAAGGATGCATTGAGTAAAGATGTCCCTGTTTTTATAGACTTTGTCATAGAAAGGGAGGAAAATGTTTATCCTATGGTGCCAGCAGGTGCACCGCTTTCACACATGCTTTTAGTATGAGACACACTATTTCATTATTAGTAGAAAATATACCAGGGGTACTTGCCAGGGTAGCTGGCCTATTTAGTGGCAGGGGCTTTAATATCGAGAGCCTCTGTGTAGCCGAGACAATTGACCCCAAAATCTCTCGTATTACCTTGGTTACCAATGGGGATGAACAGATTATTGAGCAAATAAAAAAGCAATTGAACAAGCTAATCAATATTATTAAGGTAGTTGACCTATCAGAGATAGAATCAGTAGAAAGGGAGATGGCACTAATTAAGGTAAGGGCTGCGCCAGAACATAGGGCCGAGATCCTACGTATTGTAGATATATTCCGTGGTAAGGTAGTAGATGTAAGCCCTGATTATTACACAGTGGAGATTACAGGGGATGCTAATAAACTTCAGGCATTTATTGAACTATTGAGGCACTTTAGGATTAAGGAAATTGCCCGCACTGGTACAGTAGCACTGCCTAGGGCCAGGAAGGCATTTAAGGAAAAAGGGGAGGAATAATGAAAATCTATTATGATTCAGAGACAAGCTTTGATGCCCTAAAGGGGAAGACTATTGCTGTAATTGGCTATGGTAGTCAAGGGCACGCCCATGCACTAAATTTGAGGGATAGTGGTTTAAACGTAATTGTCGGCCAAAGGCCAGGGGGACCAAACTATAAGCTGGCCATAGAGCATGGCTTTAGTCCTGTATCCGCTGCTGAGGCAGCAAAAAATGGTGATTTGATTGCCATCCTTACACAGGATCACATTCAGCCCCTTATCTACAATAGTGAGATAAAGCCTTACCTAAAGGAGGGAAAGGCAATCCTCTTTGCCCACGGGTTTAACATCCATTATCATCAGATTGTCCCACCTCCATACATAGATGTGATTATGGTAGCCCCCAAGGGGCCTGGACACTTGGTAAGGAGGATGTATGAAAAGGGGGCAGGTGTGCCAGCCCTTGTGGCAGTGGAGCAGGATGCATCAGGGAAGGCCTATGCAAGGGCCCTAGCATATGCAAAGGGGATTGGGGCTACTAGGGCAGGTGTATTGGAGACTACTTTTAAAGAAGAGACAGAGACAGACCTGTTTGGGGAACAAGTAGTATTGTGTGGTGGGGTAACAGCACTTATGAAGGCGGCATTTGAGACCCTGGTAGAGGCAGGATACCAGCCAGAGATTGCCTACTTTGAGTGTATACATGAGTTAAAATTGATTGTTGACCTGATCTATGAAGGTGGCTTTCAGCATATGCGTTATTCTATTAGCGATACTGCAGAATATGGTGATATGACAAGGGGTAAAAGGATAATAGATGAGGGCGTAAGGAAGAAAATGAAGGAGATATTGGCTGAAATACAATCTGGTGAATTTGCCAGGGAGTGGATATTGGAAAATAAGGCAGGCAGGCCTGTATACAATGCCTTAAAGAGGATGGAGGCTTCCCATCTGGCAGAGGAGGTTGGAGGAAGGTTGAGAAAGATGATGCCTTGGCTAAAAGAATGAGCAAAGTAGGTTGGCTATTTATTACACCAAATCTTTTATTATCTGGGTTGGCGATAGGTTGCAACTTTTATCAATGGGCCATTTTTTTTGGTATATTTGGAATATTTATGGCCTTTTTCTTTCGAGACCCAAAAAGGGACATCCCAAAAAATGAAAAATATATTCTCTCCCCTGCCGATGGGAGGGTAGTCTTCCAGGGGGAGTCCCATGACCCCATCTCTAGGAAGAAGGTAAAAAAGATCAGTATCTTTATGTCTTTGTGGGATGTTCATGTAAATCGTGCCCCAATGGCAGGTAGGGTCAAGGAGATAAGATACAAAAAGGGGCGTTTCCTACCTGCATTTAAAGAAAGGGCCTCTTCTGAAAATGAGGCCAATCTTATCCTATTTGAGAAGGAGGGTTTTTCTTATATATTGGTGCAAATTGCAGGCATTTTGGCCAGAAGGATCATCTGCTACCTAAAATTGGGCGATGAGGTAAGCCCAGGGCAACGTATTGGTTTAATCTGTTTCGGTTCCCGTGTTGACCTCTATCTACCACTTAATATAAGGTTAGAACCCCTACTAGGCAAGAGGGTAAAGGCAGGGGAAACCATTATCGGGTACTTACAGTGAAAAGGAGAAGGAAGCAGGGTGTATACATCCTACCAAGTCTACTAACCACAATTAGCCTATTTGCTGGATTTTATGGGATCATTGAGGCCATTAATGGACATCCAGAAAAGACAATAATAGCCATTCTTATCGCTGCCTTCATGGATGGGCTAGATGGGTGTATTGCTAGGTTGACCAATACTGTAACTGTATTTGGGGCAGAATATGATTCTTTAAGTGATTTGGTGACATTTGGAATAGCACCTGCCATCCTTGCCTTTACATATACCCTTAAACCATTGGGAAGGCTTGGCTTTTTAGCGGCATTTTTATATGTTGCTTGTGGTGCCTTAAGACTTGCCAGATTTAATACGCAGGCCAAAAAGATAAATCTAAATTATTTTATTGGGCTTCCTATCCCAGCAGCAGCCATTTCTATTATTTTGACTATAAACATCTGCAGACAGTGGCAATTTAGTGCAGGTATAACACAATTTGTTATCTTGGGCCTTTCTTATTTGCTCTCTTTTTTAATGGTCAGCAACATCCATTACCACAGTTTTAAAGACCTACAATGGGTAAAGCACAGGCCATTTCAGAACCTGGTCCTTTTTGTCTTATTGATGGTGGTTATTATGGTCCATCCATTTTTTATGCTATGGGCCATTTCTATAGCTTATCTAATCTCTGGCCCTGCCTCTATATTTTTCCACAAACGTGTCCAAGTCCAGGCAGAGGCAAAGGGCAAAACATAAAAATGCGTGTATACACGCAATACTGCGTATATACCACCAAATTGGAAGGATACACGCAATGCGTACATAAACGAGTTAGGCTACATTTTGCTTAGCAGATTTGAGAAGTAACATGATTAAATCGTGGGAGTGAAAATGAACATGAAAGTAAGATATCCCCATCTTCATTTAGTTGATTGGCCTTTTCGGACTGTCCCAGATGAAAGTTTCTATTCTTTTATGGCTGACAGAACTCAACTGGTTTCTGACATTAAAACATTACTACGCAATCTTTCAATAGGTTGCAAAATGAGAATTGGGAGGGTAAACTTGTTAAAAATTTTTAATTTTATACAATGACTAAAATATGGGTCTCACTATTACAGAAAAGATCCTGGCAGAGCATGCGGGCCTAGATAAGGTAACACCAGGGCAGCTAATAAAGGTAAGGGTAGACCTGGCCTTGGCAAATGATATCACTGCCCCACTAGCCATCTCGGCCTTCCACAAAGCAGGTGGAAAAAGGGTATTTGATAAGGAAAAGGTAGCACTTATCTTGGATCACTTCACCCCAAATAAGGACATACCCTCTGCCATCCAGTGCCAAAAGGTAAGAAAGTTTGCCTTAGAACAGGGTATCCCCCACTTTTATGATGTGGGAGAGGTAGGTATTGAGCATGTCCTCTTGCCCGAAGAGGGTTTAGTCCTCCCAGGGGATTTGGTTATCGGGGCAGATAGCCATACCTGTACTTATGGGGCACTTGGTGCATTTTCCACAGGTGTAGGAAGTACAGACTTGGGGGCAGTGATGCTTACTGGAAAAATCTGGTTAAGGGTACCAGAGACCATAAAGATTATCTACAAAGGCAGGCTACCAAAATGGGTAAGTGGAAAGGACTTAATCCTTTATACCATAGGAAATTTGGGGGTAGATGGTGCAAACTACAAGGCCATTGAATTCTCTGGTAAGGCAGTTGAGGAGCTCTCTATGGATGGGCGATTTACTATGGCCAATATGGCCATTGAGGCCGGGGCAAAGAATGGCATCTTTATCCCTGACAGCAAGACAGAGGATTATGTAAAAGAGAGGGCAAGGAGGGAATATAAAATCTATAGGAGTGATTTGGATGCAAATTATTTTTTGATAAAGGAATATGATATCTCTTCACTAGAACCACAGGTTGCCTTGCCCCATTCACCAGGAAATGTAAGGGGCATCTCAGAAATAGGTGAAATAAAGATAGACCAAGTAGTAATTGGCTCTTGTACCAATGGACGTTTGGGAGACTTAGAGGTAGCCGCAAATATTCTAAAAGGAAATAGAGTAAAAAAGGGGGTAAGGCTGATCGTGATCCCAGGCAGTCAAAAGGTATATTATAATGCCATAAAAACAGGCATTATAGAGACCTTTTTAGAGGCAGGTGCAGCCATTAGTACCCCCACCTGTGGCCCTTGCCTAGGGGGGCATATGGGCGTTTTAGGCCCTGGAGAGAGGGCTGTTTCTACAACAAACCGCAACTTTGTCGGCAGAATGGGACACAAAGATAGTGAAGTATACCTTGCAAGCCCTGCAGTAGCTGCTGCCTCGGCCCTGTTAGGAAAGATCGCAAGCCCAGAAGAGTTGGAATGAAAGTCCCGCTTTTAGACCTTGGTGCCCAAATAAAAAGGCTCCGTCCAGAGATAATCAAGGCCATAGAAGAGGTTATTGACTCCAACCAATATATCTTGGGGCCTAAGGTAGCTGCCTTAGAAGAGGCGATCTCTGACTATGTAGGCTGTAGGTACGCCATAGGCACCTCCTCAGGCACAGATGCCCTGCTCTCCTCTTTAATGGCCCTGGGGATAGGGCACCAAGACCTAGTCATTACCAGTGTTTATTCATTCTTTTCTACCGCCTCTGTGATTGTAAGGCTTTCTGCAAGGCCTATATTTATTGACATTGACCCTATTACTTATAATATAGATACAAAGAGGCTAGAGGATTGGTTTAAAAAAAACAGAGAAGAGGTAAGAAAGGTAAGGGCCATTATCCCAGTTCACCTTTATGGGCAGTGTGCAGATATGGGGCCCATTTTGGATATATCAAGAAGATATAATATCCCTGTGATTGAGGATGCAGCCCAGGCCCTTGGGGCAGAGTATAGATTAGAAGACAGGGTATTTAAGGCAGGGAGTATGGGAAATGTAGGCTGTTTCTCCTTTTTCCCTTCTAAAAACCTTGGGGCAATGGGAGATGGGGGAATGGCAGTTACAAATGATAAGGAGCTTGCAGACAGATTAAGGATAATCAGGGTGCACGGTGCAAGGCCAAAGTATTTTCATAGTCTTATAGGAGGAAACTTCAGGCTTGATTCTATTCAGGCAGCTATACTATTAGTAAAACTTCCATATTTGGAGAGGTGGCACAAAGAGAGGAGAAAAAATGCAGAAAGGTATGAGATATTATTTAAAAATACCAAACTTTTAGAAAGGCAGTTAATCAAATTGCCAAAAGTGTTATATAAAGATTTAAAAAATGGCCATATTTTCAATCAGTACATCATCAGGGCAAAAAGGCGTGATGAACTAAGGAAGTTCTTAAAAGAGAGGGGGATTGGCACTGCCATTTACTACCCCCTCCCATTTCATCTCCAACCCTGTTTTAGGTATTTGGGATACAAAAAGGGGGACTTCCCAGAGGCAGAGAGGGCGGCTGAGGAGACACTGGCACTGCCTATTTATCCTGAACTAACTGAGGAGATGCAGGTATATATAGTAGAGAAGATAGACGAATTTTATGAAATATCCTAAATCTATATTTTTACCATACTAAACCAGGCAATGGTATGAGTATTTTAAAGACGGTTTTGCTGGCAGCGGCATTTGTGGCTTTTGTTTTTTACTGGCATAGGAAGTGGGTAAGGGCGAATTCAGCTGCTAAGGAAGTTGCCGCAAAGCTTGGTCTGTTTGATACAGAGCGCCATTTATTTTCTAGAAAATACTTGGGAACATATTGGGGCTATGGAGTGGAGGTAGCTCTTAGGTTTAACCCCATTCTTGGGCCAAGTACAGTGGTAAAGGTGTTTTTATCTAAGGAAAATCCGTTTTTACAGAGGATTTGCGATCCGAGGATTTTTGATAGACTTTTAAAGGAGGAAAGAATTCTGAAAGACGTGGTGGTCAATCTTGGGAACATGGGTGAGATCAAGGCTGGTAAGGACAATATCGGTTTTGAAAAGAGTGAGTTTCTTGATAGTAAAACAATCGCGGTTATCATTGCAGCTACACTCTGTCTGGCTCGAGGCGTTGAGAAGCTGATGCAAGAGGTTTAGTGCTTGTTCCCCGTGGGACTCATTCCGCACTAAACTTGGCTTAGATGGCTATGACCTCGGGACCCGAACCCTAAAATAATTAAAAGTTAGAAGACAAGCGGGCAGTTGCATAATGAAGGCCTTAGCAATAGTGCTAGTTAGTGGTGGTTTGGATAGCTGTGTTACCGCAGCAGTGGCCAGTAAGGATTATGAACTTGCATTCTTGCATGTAAACTATGGACAAAGGACAGAGGCAAGGGAACTTAGGGCATTTAAAGAGATTGCCGATTTTTATGGTGTTTCTAAAAGGTTTATAGCCTCTATTGATTATCTAAAGAAGATCGGCGGTTCAAGCTTGATAGATAAAGACCTTAAAATTCCTGACTATAGAGAAAAAATTGAAGGTATTCCTTCTACATATGTCCCATTTCGTAACACACATCTAATCGCTATTGCCGTATCTTGGGCAGAGGTCATCTGTGCAAAAAAGATATTTATTGGGGCAATGGAAGAGGACAGCAGTGGCTATCCCGATTGCAGGGAGGTATATTTTAGGGCATATAATCAGTTGATTGACCTGGGGACCAGGCCAGAGACAAGGATTGAAATTGAAACCCCAATTATTCATCTAAAAAAATGGGAGGTGGTAAAATTGGGGGCAGAATTGGGGGCACCACTTCACCTTACATGGTCTTGTTATAGGTCAGAAGATATTGCTTGTGGCAGGTGTGAATCCTGCATTTTAAGGCTTAAGGCATTTAGGAAGGCAGGGATAAAAGACCCCATCGCTTATCAGCCTTAATCCCAAATTATGCAATAATTTAGGATTTTTTATTCCTTATTTAAAAAGTGACTTTGGTATTTGGCAAAATGGGGTCTGGGGCGGAGCCCCAGAGTAAAACAGCGTTGTAATTTGCATAATCTGGGTTAATCTATCGGATGCCTTAGAAAGGTAGGGACATCCAAATCCTTTTCATCCCGGCTAAAAAACATTTTTTGTCCCTTCTTTGCCTTTTTTGTATCTTCACCTACCCCACCAATCCCTGTAGCAATCACCGTCACCACCATCTCTTCACCTATATTATTATCAATTACTGTACCCCAAATGATATTGGCATTTTCATCTGCCTCTTTTTGGACCAGTGTGGATGCCTCTTGCACCTCTTCCATGGTGATATCGCTAGATGCTGTAATATTAATAAGTATACCCCTTGCCCCCCTAATAGAGATATCCTCTAACAATGGGCTATAAATGGCACTTTGGGCTGCCTCTATGGCCCTTTCCTCACCCCTTGCTATGCCAGTGCCCATAAGGGCCAATCCCTTTTCAGCCATTATGGTCTTTACATCTGCAAAGTCTACATTTATTAAACCAGGGACTGTGATTAGATCCGCAATGCCCCTTACTGCATAATAAAGCACCTCATCGGCCTTCTTGAGTGTGTCCAATAACTTGGTATTGCCAGGGACCAATTTAAACAGACGGTCATTGGGGATGGTGATAATGGTATCCACTACCTCCTTTAACCTCTCAATACCCTCCTCGGCCTGCCTTGTCCTCCTTTTTCCTTCAAATGAAAATGGTTTGGTGACCACAGCCACAGTCAAGGCCCCCAATTCCTTGCTTACTTGGGCAATAATAGGTGCGCCCCCTGTCCCTGTCCCACCCCCCATCCCAGCAGTGATAAAAACCATATCAC
>JAGGTC010000198.1 GCA_021163945.1 Deltaproteobacteria bacterium
TCTATAAGGCCAATTATGTCCTATCAAAAGACACCTGAGAGGTGTCTTTTGATAGGACATAATTGGCCTTATAGATAGCTCAATTTTTTTTGGTCCATAATGATAAGAGAAGATGGGGCCTAGGGCATCTATGTCCTTTACCACTTTATTTGATTGATAATCAAATAGAGGAGAAAGGTGGATACTTGCATAGACCTTAGAAAATAAAATGGTAAATAAGAAAATACAAGCAAAAAAATGGATTCTTTTCAAATTAAGTACCAATAATAATTGATTTTATTTAGCAATACCTACAGCAGTACCGATTACACTTATAGGGGTCTGCTCCTTTACAGTCTCACTGGTCTTCCTTATGTCCCTAACTGCATCCTTTGCCTCTTTATAAAGGCTCTCATCAACAATCAACTTTCCTAGTGTCCCATGTCCTGCCTCTGTGCGTCTTACCATATTGTTTATACGATCCAGTGTATCCCTTGCCTGATTGTAAAATTCTTCATCCTTTATTAGTTTTCCTAGTGTACCCTTGCCTTCTTTTATATCGGCTACTATCTTAGAGATATCATTATAGAGCTTATCATCGTTTATTAGCCTTCCAAATGTCCCTTGCCCATTTTCCACCTTGGCAATTATATTATCTAGGCGATCTAGCTGATCCTTTAATTTTGCATAGACCTCATCATCATTTATTAGCTTTCCTAATGTACCTTGACCCTTATTTATCTTTTCTAGAAGGTCATTCATATTATAAGAGACCTTTTTTAGGTTCTCTGTGGCCTCTTTTAGGCTCTCCTTTTCGGACTTTAGGTAATCATCTATAGCATCCAAAATGGGGTTTACCTTATTTATAGTCTGGTCTATATTTGCTACGGATACAGTATTTTTAATAACCCCACTAGGTTTAATAGACTCAGGGGATATACCTTGAATGATCTCTACAAATTTTGTCCCCACCATCCCATGGCCCCTAATCCTTGCCTCGGCATCTTCTGTAATCCTTACAGATGGCTTTATAATCATAGCTACATCCGCCTTTCCATCCTTTGTTAAGGATATGTTCTTTACCCTCCCTATCCAGACACCTGCAATATAAACTGAATTGTTTTTCTTGAGCCCTGAGGCATCGTCAAAGATAGCATGGACCTCATATCCCTTCATTACCAAAAGCCTTTTATATTTCGTGATCTTAACAGTCATATAACCCAAGGCAATCAATGCCAACAGGACAAATATACCTATTTTAAAGCTTAACCCTACGTTTTTCATACCTTCCTCCTTAAAATGGCCAAAATACCAAATAATTAAAGATGCATGTAAAAATATAATTGTCTATCAATACAACAATAAGGGAGATAACCACCGTCTCTGTGACTGCCTTTCCTACCCCCTCTGCCCCACCTTTTGTATAGAAGCCTTTGTAACAGGCAATGATAGGGATAAAAAAACCAAATGTAACTGACCTGAGTAGGCCCCTTAAGATATCGGAAAATTCCACAACATCAATCGTATTAGACATATAGGCCCCAGGGTCTATACCCAATATCTTTGTTGAGGCAAGATAGCCTGCCAAAACGCCACTCACATCACAAAATATAGTAAGTACTGGCAGCATTATAATACAGGCCAGAAAGCGGGGTGCAACTAGGTAATGGATGGGGTTTATGGCCATTACCTCTAATGCGTCTATCTGCTCTGTGACCCTCATAGTGCCAAGCTCTGCTGCATAGGCTGCCCCTACCTTGGCAGATACCATAAAGGCCGTAAGCACCGGGGCAAGCTGTCCTACCACGGCCAAGGCAACGGTAGAGCCCAACCACTCCTCTGCCCCAAACTTTACAAAGCCTGTATAGCTCCCTAGGGCTACTACCATCCCTACAAATATCCCTGTAACAAGGACGGCAAAAAGGGATTTTATACCTGCAAATTCCATTTGTTTTAAGATAAGGCGTGGCCTGAATGGGGGGGTAAATAGATACCTAAGGCTTTTTGCAAAGAATATACTTGCAGCCCCTAGTCCATCTATAAAGTTTTTAAGCATGGCTACATTTTAATGAATTTTTTTAATTTTTCAAGCAAAAGTCTTGATGGAAGAAAGCAAATCTATTATTATTTCTCTTTGTGATTGAGATTATAGATTTACATAAGTCCTTTGGCAACTTTGAGGTCCTAAAGGGTGTCAATCTAAAAATAGAAAAGGGGAAGATCACTGCCATTATTGGCAGGAGTGGTGAAGGGAAGACAGTCCTTGTAAAACATATTGTAGGCCTATTAAAACCGGATAGGGGAAAGGTCATAATAGATGGTGTGGATATAACCAAGCTTAGTGAGAGGGGCTTGAATAAGATAAGGCGTCGCTTTGGTATGCTGTTTCAAGAGTCGGCACTTTTTGACTCTATGACAGTAGGAGAGAATGTAGCCTTTCCTCTAAGGGAGCACACAAATTTGAAAGAGGCAGAAATAAAGGCATTAGTAAAGAAAAAGTTAGAGATGGTAAGGCTTTTTGGCGTTGAGGACAAAATGCCCTCTGAACTCTCTGGGGGTATGAAAAAGAGGGTAGGCCTGGCAAGGGCAATTGCCCTAGAGCCTGAGATAGTTATCTATGATGAGCCCACAATAGGGCTTGATCCTATTACCGGTAGGGCTATTTATAGGCTCATTTTAGATATGCAGAGGCATTTAAATGGCACTAGTATTGTTATCACCCATGATGTACCTGCAATCTTTGACATTGTGGATAGGGTAGGTGTATTGAGTGGAGGGAGGATTATTGCATACGGTACACCAGAGGAGATTATCCACTCTGAGGATAAAGAAATACAGGAATTTTTGAGGCAAAAATGAAAATTTATTACCTTCCAGGCAACCTTGGGCCTATGCCTCAGCACTCCCCTGAACACGCCCGCTCCCTAGGCCCCCCTATTACCAATTTCCTCTTGGGTTGACTGCCTTTTGGTAAAATTTTTTTAAATGCAGTCTTTATCTTCTCAAGGAACTTATACTGCCAATTTATCATTCTATTTATCTCTCCTTCTCTATAAATTTTATCATCAATCTATTTTCTTTAAGCCTTGCACCCTCAATGGGCAGCCTTGCCAATGCACGTGGTAGGATGATGTTCCTCCTCTGGGTCCCAACCTCAATAAATAGTTCATCACCACTTCTAGAAAGCGATATGTCACTTGCATCAAAAAAGGAAAGGGGTATACTCAAGATGTAATAGCTGTCCCTCTTTTCTATCTCACTAGACTTTCCATAAAAGAAGATCTTTGTAGGGTCCTCTTCCTTAAATATCTCCCTTGCCATCTCCTTTAATTGAGAAAGCCCAACTACCTCCCTCTCCATAAGTGGAACCTTAAGGATAGGTATAGGTGAGAAGCATTCCTCAATCAGCCTATAATATTTATCTTGGGCCCCCTTCCAGAAGGAAAAATAGCTATCTTTAATATTATCAGGGAGGATGCGATTGCAGACAATGAGGTCAGTAAAATATCCATAGAGACCAAGGTAGGCAAATGTGCGTTGTGTCTCTTTAATGACTATCTTTTCAGGGTTTACAACAATGCGCATAGATGTCTTTTTTGGGTCAGAGAGGATAGAGTGCATCCTCTCAAGCCTTTTAAATAGCCCTTCTATGGAATCCATCACCTTATCATCAGGGATTGATACATTTAAAAGTGCCTTTATTATGGGATTTGCTATGGGCCTTACTATATTTGTTGCCTTTCTCTGTATAGGGAATATCCTCTTTAGGTAAAAGCGTGCCCTATCTGGAAAATTGAGCAGACGCAGTGCCTCCCCTGTAGGTGCACAATCTACAACTATTACATGGTATTTTTTACTATCATGATGCCTGATTATGCTAAAAAGGCCTACAAGCTCCTCCATCCCTGAAAAGAATGGACAGCCCTCTTGTGCCACTACTGCCCTATCCTTTTTCCTGGCTGCACTGAGTGCCCAATTTCTAATGGCCTCCCACTGATTGTCGATTTCCTCTAAAAAATTTACCTCTTGCCCCCATAGGTTTTCTGAAATAGGTCTAGGCTGTGAAGAAAGTTTAATATCTAGGCAATCAGAAAGGCTATGTGCCAAATCTGTACTAAGGACAATGGTCCTATAGCCAAGCTCTGCGCTCCTAATAGCAGTGGCCGCGGCGATGGTGGTCTTCCCTACTCCCCCCTTTCCCGTATATAAGATAATCCTCATAACAATTTAAAGATTTTATTTACAACCTCTTCAATAGGGTAGTTATCTGTCTCAATCTCTACATTGGCTGCTGATTTATAGAGTGGTATCCTCTCTTCTAATACCTGTACTAGCTCAGCATCCAAGGGCATTCCTGTAAGGCTTGGACGTTGGGAGGCTGTCTTATCATCCTCTTTAAGCCTCTTTAAAATTGTCTCAGCACTTGCCTTAAGCCAGATTATGACACCAGTTTTTCTCAAATAATCAACATTCTTCTTGTCCAATACAGCCCCACCCCCTACTGCAATTACTGTCTTTTCCCTCATAGACAACCTCTTTATCACATCCTTTTCCCTCTTCCTAAAGCCAGGCCAACCCTCCCTTTTGACAATATCAGAGATACTACAGCCTGCCTCCTTTTCTATCAAAGAATCGCTGTCTACAAAGTCATAGCCCAACTTCCTTGCTAGTGCCCTTCCTACCTCTGTCTTTCCTGTAGCACGATAGCCAATAAGTACAATATTCATCACAATTAAAATAGCACTTAGGTTAGATAAGTCAACTCTCCTCCTTATTAAGTCTTTTAAAAAGGGCTATGGTCTCTTTAAAGTGTAAAGGGCTGCGTTTAAAAAAACAATCAGGGTCTGGCAAGATATTAGGGCCAAGGCCCAATTCCTTTAAGAACCACTGCCAGTCACTCCTTGAACAATTTATAGTACGCAAAGAGTGCTCCCTTAAATAGATATCTTCTAGCTCTACCTTTATATAAGAGATCAAGGCCTTGGCAAATTCTGGGACAATGTTTTTGATATCAATCTGTTCTTTCTCTGCATAGCGTTTTAGCCTCTTATAGTTCACAATTGCACGCTCTATACCCCTAAATTCACTCCTTGCCCTCATTTTTGGATCTAAATCCCTTAGGATAATCCATTTGTACCTCTCTATCACACCCTGTTTAAGGAAGGTAACCTCTTCTGGTGTAAGGGAGAGGTGGGGTCCATCTGGGTCTTCTGTAAGAAAATAGAGGCTACTATAAAAGGCAACCTCTGGCAGTTCGCCAGAGTGGCAGATAATCTCCTTTTCCTCTATTACCTCCTCACGCATAAATGTATATTTTGCACAAATTTAAAAATATGTTAAATTAAAAGCATGCGGCGTGGCGCCTTTGTTTTTTTCCTCTCATGCCTTTTTTACCTAATCTTTATCCCCCCTGCCTATCCCAAAAAGCCCTCTTTATCAAAGGCAAAGATAAAGTTATCTTCCTCAAACACCAAGTTACAACTAATCCTTCAAGTCTCTGGCAACTTTCATTATAAATCATTTTTACTCCCTGCCAAAAAGGGGCCAAAAAGGTTATTGGTCATTGATATATGGCCCGTTTATCTACCAGAAGTAAGAAAAAACATTCGGGTAAATAGCCATCACGTAAGAAGGATAAAGGTTTCTCAATATAACAAAAGGACTGTTCGGGCTGTGGCTGAATTTACAAGGATACCAACCTATTCTATCAAGAAGAATAGAAGAAATTTGATATTGACCATCCAGTCCCCTAGGCCTCATAAAAAGATATGCATTCGAAAAGTAAAGGTTAATTATCCCACAGATGGGATAAGGGTAACAATCAAGACAAGTGGGAGACCCCACTATAAGGATTTTATACTCCCCAAGGTCTCATCTAAAAGACTCCCACCCCGCCTAGTCATAGACCTGTGGCCAGCCTATCTGCCTAAAGGGGCAAAGAAGAGAATAAAGATCAACCATCCCCTTGCCTCAAGGCTGCGCATAGCCCAATTCAATAAGCAGATAGTAAGAGTTGTCTTATCCCTAAGGAAGACAAATACACCATATTGGGTAAACTTTAAAGAAAATTGCCTCATTTTAACCACCTTTATTACAGCCCCACAGAAATCGCCTTTTTTACTCCCCCAGGTGCTTGGATTAAAGATCAGAAGGATAGTGATTGACCCAGGCCATGGGGGAAGGGATCCAGGGGCAATTGGATATAGGGGGCTGCGGGAAAAGGATATAACATTAAAACTGGCCAAGCTATTAAGACAAAAATTGAAGGCCTCCCTTAAATGTGAGGTAATCCTTACCCGTTATCGAGATGCATATGTCTCCTTAGAGAGGAGGGTTGCCCTTGCAAATAAATTAAAGGCGGATCTTTTTATCTCCCTCCACTGCAATGCCTGCCCAGACCATCGCCTTCAGGGAATAGAGACCTATTTTGTTGGCTTGACCAATGATAAACGTGCCCTGGCCGTGGCTGCACGTGAAAATGCATCCCTTAATAGGCGAAGGGGGGAGCTTGACAAGATCCTGCTTGACCTATTGGCGAAGGCCAAGATAAAAGAATCTGCCTATCTGGCAGCAGAGATTCAAAAAAATCTGATTAGGCACATAAAGGCAACTGGATATAATCCTATTAAAGACCTAGGCGTGAGACAAGCGCCCTTTTATGTCCTTATTGGCACAAATATGCCTGCGGTCCTAATAGAGACAGGATTTATTGACAACTATAGAGAGGCAAAACGCCTATGTAACCAAAATTATCTCAATACTGTGGCAGAGGGGATCTTAAAAGGAATTAAAAGCTATATCCGGACTATAGAGGCCTATAGAAGTACCCCTATAGGGGCAGAAAAAGGGGATAATTCTCCTACTATTTTGTATGCTTTAGCTTGCTATAAAGAGTAGCAAGACTAGATGTATCTATAACCTCTCCCTTCTCTATAAAAATAATCTCATCAGCTACCTCTTCCATCAATTTGCGATTGTGTGTAACAACAATCATGGTCTTACCCTGTTTTTTAAGGTTTTGAATCTTATCTAGGCACTTTTCCTGAAATGCCTCATCACCCACTGCCAAAATCTCATCAATAAGAAAGATATCGGCATCACTATGAATAGCGATGGAAAAGGCAAGTCGTAGATACATCCCAGAGGAATATTTCTTTACAGGCATATCAATAAATTCATTTAATTCTGAAAAATCAACGATGGCAGGTATTTTCCTCTTAATCTCATTTATCCGCATCCCCAAGATTGCACCATTTATATGAATATTCTCCCTGCCTGTTAAGTCTAGATGAAACCCAGCACCAATCTCGATCAAAGGGGCCACTCGCCCATCAACACTGATAGTGCCCCTTGTAGGATAAGTCACTTTGGCAATTAATTTTAGGATTGTGCTCTTACCCGCTCCGTTTGGCCCATAGAGACCCACACACTCCCCCTTTTTTACCTCAAAACTTACTCCCTTTAGCGCCCAAAATTCATTTTTTTCTAGTCCTTGCCTTTGTTTTCTCTTAAACAGAGAGATTATATCCTCACGCAAAGAGCGATGAAAGATGTGATGACGGTAATACCTCTTCCAGACATCTTTAAGGACAATCATATTACATCCGCAAATTTTCTCTCAGTAACCATGAAAAATTTATAACTCAAAGAAAAGAGTAAACTGACAAAAACGGTCATAAACAAAAATTGCCACCAGACTACCCCCCGCCCCTCAATGACACACCGACGCATATTTTCAATAATAAAGGTAAGTGGATTAAGAAACAGAATTAACTTTAACTTTAAGGACAGCCTGTCTATAGAATAAAATACAGGGCTGGCAAAAAACCATAGCTGAATGAGAAAACCACTGGCCAATTTTACATCACGATAATAGACATTGAGGGCAGAGAGGACAAGGGCAACAGAGGCAGTAAAGACCAATAGTAAGATAAAAAGGGGTACAAACCAAAAGATATTCCATGAAATTTTTGCCTTAAAAAGGATAAGCAGCAATACATATACAATACTTGCAAAACCAAAATCAATAAAGGCCACAGCCACCCCAGAAAGGGGCAATATCTCTCTAGGAAAATAGATTTTTGTTATCAAATTGTAATGATTTGTAAGGCTCGGAATGGCATAATTGAGGGATGAGGAGAAAAAGCTCCATGGCAAAAGACCTGCATAAAAGAAAAGGACATAGGGATAGTCAGTAATATGCATGGGCATAATGTAGGTAAAGATAAATGTAAAAAGGAGCATCATACTCAAAGGTTGCAGGATTGCCCACAATACACCAATTATTGATTGTCTATATCTGATAGAAAATTCACGCCAGATAAAGATCAAAAATAAGTCCCTATAAGGATTTAAACGAAGGGGTATCCCCGTCATTTCCTTTATTATCTTATCTATTTACACCTTTTAATATCATAAAATCATTCAATAGCAAGGGATCCTCCATATAACAGTAGGGATAAATATATGGCAACAAAGCAGGTATTTTTGCCGCTAATCAATCTCAATAGCATTTTTTTCTCAAAGTATTGACAGCAAAAAAAATATGGTATATGGTTAGCGCTAACCGCAAAGGAGAGATAATTTGACTGCAAATCATCTTAGAGAGTTAAAGGGAGTTCAAACAATTCAAGGCACAAGCTCTCATACAGAAAGAAAAATAGTATATATCCTGAAGGTTCTAAGTGAGTCTTCTAAGCCCCTAGGGTCAATTACAATTGCCCGTGAACTTGAGCGCCACGGAATCTTTTTAAGCGAGAGAGCAGTTAGATACCACTTAAGGATAGCCGATGAGCGGGGCTATACTCGGCCACTTGGCCGTAAAGGCAGAATGCTTACCCAGCAGGGGCTTGAAGAACTTAAGGTGGCACTAGCTCCAGAACAAGTGGGGTTCATCTTAGATAAGCTTGAACTTTTGGCATTTTTTACTACCTTTGACCCCCAAAAACAAATAGGAAAAATTCCAATAAATACTTCACTCATTGACAAGGATAGGTTTAAAGAGGCACTAGCAGCAATGAAGGATGCATTTAAGGCTGGACTATGTGTAAGCGAACTAATAGCAGTAGCATCTGAAGGAGAAAAACTTGGTTCGGTAGTCATTCCAAAAGGAAAAGTTGGCCTGGCTACTGTTTGTAGCATAATCATAAACGGGGTATTACTTAAGTCTGGCATTCCCATAAAGTCTAGGTTTGGAGGGGTACTTGAAATTAAAGATTCAAAGCCAAGGCGCTTTATTGCCATAATCAACTATGCCGGCACATCCCTTGATCCCTCAGAGCAATATATTCGCGCTAGAATGACAAGTGTAAGCCAAGCTGCAAGAAAAGGGAGTGGCAAAATACTAGCCAATTTCCGTGAGATACCAGCTCCAGCAAGGGCAATTGCTGTTGAAAAAATAGCCATGCTTAAGGAGGCTGGAATTGGTGGGGTCTATATCCTTGGCAATACTAGCGAGCCAGTTTGTCAGATTTCAGTAGGTCTAAATCGGGTTGGTATGGTGGTGCTTGGAGGTCTAAACCCAGTAGCAGCAGCGGTTGAGGCCGGAATAGCAGTTGAAAACATAGCTGAGAGCGGAACGATTGATTTTAAGCAGTTAATTAGTTTTTGGCAGCTTTATAATAAATATTTTTAATAAGGAGTTTAAGATGTCTCTAAGCAAACCAAATCGAAGTGTAGCTACCTTAACCACTACCAGAGTAACCCCTTGTCCTGGTTCAGGTATCTGTGTCACATGCGTTGATGGCTGTGAGGGACCTTGTGAAGTGGGAAGGTCTGCTTTACTTGGAAAAGAGGCTATCTATCCCATCCCCTTTGGTGTAATTTCTGCTGGGGCAGAAAAGGACTACCCTGTTGACTTTTCCCACTTTAATATCCAGGGAACTTGTGTGGGGGCTATAGGCATAGAGGCAGACCCTGGTAAGGCCATATTTCCTGCTGTAGATGTGACTACTGAAATTGGCTATAAAGATAAGATAAAGCTAAAATTTCCAGTCTTTACTGGGGCCCTTGGCTCTACAGATATTGCTAAAAAACACTGGGAAAGTATAGCTATTGGGGCTGCCATTTGTGGTACCTTGGTTACTGCTGGTGAAAATATCTGTGGTATGGATGGGAGGGCTGAGTTTAAAAATGGCAAGGTAGTAAGGTCTCCAGAGATGGAACGTAGGGTCAATATATTTAAGGAGTGGTATGATGGTTATGGCGGTATCGTTGTTCAATTAAATGTAGAGGATACAAGGATTGGAGTAGCTGAATATGTAATTGAAAAATTGGGAGTAGATTTTATAGAGCTAAAGTGGGGACAGGGGGCAAAGAATATAGGTGGTGAAGTAAAGCTACCCACCTTAGAGCGGGCCTTAGAGCTCAAAAGGAGGGGCTATATAGTCTTGCCTGACCCAGAAAATCCTGCTGTGCAAGAGGCATTCCACAAAGGTGGTCTAACTTCATTTGAAAGGCACTCAAGGCTTGGAATGGTAGATGAAGAAAGTTTTTATAAAGAAGTAGAAAGGCTCAGGGGGCTTGGTGCAAAACATATCTCTCTTAAAACAGGTGCATACAGGCCAGCAGATTTGGCTAGGGCAGTAAAGTTTGCCTCTGAGGCAAAGATTGATCTGTTAACCGTAGATGGGGCAGGTGGTGGCACTGGTATGAGCCCTTGGAGAATGATGAATGAGTGGGGGATACCTACTGTCTATATAGAGTGTCTGCTTTATAATTTTTGCAGAAGATTAGAAGAGAAAGGAAAATATATCCCAAGTTGTGCAATTGCTGGTGGTCTTTCACTAGAAGATCATATATTTAAGGCAATTGCATTAGGTGCCCCTTACATAAAGGCAGTATGTATGGGAAGGGCAATTATGACTGCAGCTATGGTAGGAAATACCCATGGCCGTCTTCTAAAAGAAAAGGTAGAGATGGAAGGTGAGGATATAGAAGAAGGCTTACTTCGGCTCTTTAATGGTGCATGGACACTAAAAGAACGTTATGGTGAGGATTTTAAGAAAATTCCGCCAGGGGCTATAGGGATGTTTACCTATTTTGAAAGGCTTAAACAAGGACTAAAACAGCTTATGTCTGGTTCAAGAAAGTTTGCACTAAAATATATCTCAAGAGATGACATAATGGCATTAACAAAAGAGGCAGCTGAAATATCTGGCATTCCCTATATCATGGATGCAGACAGAGAAGAAGTTTCTAGGATTTTAGGATAGGAGGAATGGATGTTAAAGGTAATATGCCACCAAAATTGTAAGTCATGTTTTTGTGAGCCTATCTGTGCTATGAAGGCAATTATAGCAAAAGCAGGTTCTGTCTATGTAGATACAGAAAGGTGTATTGGATGTGGTGCATGTCGGAGGATTTGCATAACTTATAGCATAGATAAGGCACTAAAAGACAAAACAGAAGATTGGCTAAAGGGGGTAATATAAGTTGGATGGTTGGAGGGGTCAATTAGTTAGGATAAATTTGACAAAAGGCAGTTCTAAAATAGAGCCAATAAGTGAGAAAATCCTAAAGGATTATTTAGGGGGAAGGGGGCTTGCTGTAAGGATTTATACACAAGAAGTAGATGGAGACATTGATCCTTTAGATAAAAAAAATAAGGTTGTAATTGCCGCTGGTGGCCTCTGTGGCACTGCAACACCCTGTGCATCCATAGCCAGTATAGTAACAAAATCCCCTGTTACAAATACTATTGTCTGTGGCAGGATGCAGGGTTATTTTGGCACAGAATTAAAATTTTGTGGCCTTGATGCAATTGTTATTGAAGGGAAGGCAGAATACCCAGTAGTGATATTCATTACAGATAGTTCTGTTTCAATCCGTCCTGCCCTTCAATACTGGGGAAGGACTACAAAAGAGACACAAAGATTAATAAAAGCAGAGCTAAAGGACAGGTGGGCAGCTAGGGAGTCATTCATTGCCTGCATTGGACCAGCAGGGGAAAAGGGTGTTAGTTTAGCTACATTGGTAAATGAAGACTATCTGGTAACAGGTGGGGTTGGCATTGGATGGGTTTTGGGTGCAAAAAATCTAAAGGCCATTGTAATCAAAGGGACTCAAGATGTAACAGTAAGTAATGGACAAAAGTGCCTTCAGGCCATCTTTTCCTTAAAAAATAGGTTTAATGCATCACCTTTTACAAGGGAAAAACTTCCTAAGTATGGAAATGCATTTTTATTAGATGCATGTTTAAAGAGGGGAGTTTTACCTATAAATAACTTTAAAGGGATAGCTAAAGAGCTAAATGGGATTGATGAGAATAATATAGAAAGGATTACTCATAGAAGGGCATGTTTTTCCTGTCCTATTGGTTGTGTACGTACAGTAAGAGAAAAAGATAGAGAAATTGTAGGCCTTGATTATGAAACTGTGGCCTCTTTTGGTTATCTTTGTGGGATAAATGATTTAGATGACATTTCTGAAATTAGATTTCTTTGTACAGAATTTGGGCTTGATATATTAAATACCGCCTCTTCTATTGCCTGTGCTATGGAGCTTTATGAGGAAGGTGCCTTAAAGGATATGGAGCTGCCTTTTGGAGGCAAAAATATTATAAGCCTTCTAAAACAAATAGGAAAAAACAAAGGACTTGGTAAAGAAGTAGGAAAAGGTGGAAGCATTTTTGCAAATTCACTAAATAGACCCCATATATTTATGGGAGTAAAAGGGAATGCAATCCCCCCCTTTGACCCAAGGGGGCTATGGGGGCTTGGACTACATATGGCTACTTCAAATTTTGGTGCCTATCACCTAAATGGTTTAACCGTTATAGAGGAGCTCTTTAATATACATGAGAAAGTAGAGCCATTTTTAGTAGAAGAAAAGCCTGAATTTGTAAAGAAGATACAGGATATGACTGCCTCTTTAGATGCCTTAGGCATTTGTATTAATGCCCTCTTTGCCTTAAAAGTAAATAATATCCTTCCTATATTTGACTTTGTTTTTGGATATAAGATTGACATAGAGGAACTTTTGCTTGTTGGTGAAAGGATCTGGAACTTAGAAAGGTTTTTTAATCTAAAGGCTGGCCTTTGCCAAAGTGATGATACTCTTCCAAAGAGACTTATAGAGGAGCCATTAAATGGCTATACTTGTCCTTTAGAAGAGATGCTTCCTATTTATTATAAGGAAAGGGGCTGGGACAAAGAGGGAAAACCAAAAAAGGAGACTTTAGAAAGATTAGGCTTATGCAAAGGATAAAGATAGACCCCAAAAAGTGTACAGGCTGTAGGCAGTGTGAGATGGCATGTTCTTTAAATCATAAGATGGACACTGTAAATCCAAGAAGGGCCAGGATTCGGATATACAATAAAAATGGTCATTTTTTGCCAGTAATTGCTGGGCCCTTTGCAGATGCAGCCTGCAATACAAAGGCTATGATTGAGACAGAATTTGGCCTAGTAGATATGTGCATTATCTGCCGTGCCTCTTGTCCCCATAAGACATTCTTTTTTGAACCAGATACAGGGATTCCTCTAAAGTGTGATTTTTGTGGGACACCACCAAACCCTACCTGTGTTAAGGTCTGCAATACAGGCGCTTTAGAACTTATAGAAGTATCGGAAGATGAACTTTTTTAAGATGTTATGGGATACTAAGTGGAGACTAAATCTTTGTGACTACAGTAAGGTTCTTTTGATGGTTCAAATTGCCAAGAAAGGCCTTAATTTTTAAATTCAGTAAATTCCCTGCGCCTCAGGCCTGAGAGGTCAAGGCTTTCATTCTTTGGGTCAAGCCTTATTTCCCATTCCTCCATAGTAGTTGCTCCAATAATTATGTCTAATTCCTTACCATTGACCATACCAAAGTCTTCTATTATGCAGCTTTCAAAATAAAAGCCCAAACCCTCAATTTCACCCTCCACAATGCAAACTTCCTTTATTTCTCTTCTTTTTCCTCCCATTCCTACTCTTAGTGGCCTTTTTAGAACTATTCGATTAGAAGGAGCAACTCTTTCTCTTATATAGCTTCTGGTTGAACCTGTATCAAAAAGGGCTGTTAGCTTTTTACCATTAACTTCGATTTCTTTTAAAATTCTAGCCATCTAACACCTCCTTTCTTGCCATTATTTTTTGATTTAAAGGAACAGATAAAATAAAGCAATACCTTTTGGCCCCATGAGGTCAATCTTTAATCTAAGAAATTTATCCGACTTCTAATCCATAGGTCGCAGGTTTAAATCCTGCCGGGCGCGCTCATTATCCTGACCCATTGCCTCTACATATTGTTCTCCCTTCTCTGTAATTCTATAAAGCCCCTTTTCAGTCCCTTTTTCTATAAAATTATATTTATAAATCGCATCCCATACTTCCTGGGGATATTTTGCTGATAGGGGCAAGTTTATAGATTCATAGCATAGTTTTAAGTCTTTTAGGGAAAATTCAGGTTTGTTCTTAAAATGTTTTAGATAATAGGCAAAGAAGGTTGCAGTAGCCACCCTTGTTTTGGGACACTTTTTCTTATAGGACTCCCACAATTGCTGATCGAGATTTTCTTTTTCTATTTTTGTTTCTTCTTGCTTAAGTTCTGTCTCTCTTTCGTTCTCAACCTTAGTTGAAAAAGACCTCCTTAAAAGATAAGGAATAATCTCTTTACTGAGATAGTCCCATGTGGTCCTAGCCAATGGTTCTGGTCCCTCGATGGAAAAATTTAGATCTAATAAAGATATCTGAAGCTTAACAGAAGATCGTTGCATAATTTTCCTCTGGGTATCTTTTTAAGGTTTTAATTAGAAACTTTTCCTTAACACGGTTATTGTTATTTGTCAATGTTGCATAAGTTGCCGTGCGATAACAATAATCAGCATTTTAAGAGACATCTTTATTTTCTAATTCTTCTGAACCTCCACCTTTAATCCCTCATCACCACTAAAGCCAATAGCAAAGGCGGCACCTACAGCAGCGGCAATGGCTATTACCAAAATTACAGTGAGGAGTAAATGTCTTTCCTCCTTTTTAATTTGTTTGTCAATTGAATTATGATTATACCTTTTGGGTGCAGTAGCACAGCTATTGCAAAGGATAGAAATAATCAAGGTGATGACTATAAAATATTTGAATTTACTCATTTTTTTCTCTTGTTTAAATCAATTGCCCCAAATCTATCATAGAGGGCCAAGATGCCCCTTAATTAGTTTCCATTAATTTTAAAGCTGCATTTACAATGCGATTTGTATTTGGCTGATTATAACTTGGATGAAAATTTTTTAAAGGGCAAGGTCTTCCATCTCAAAACATTTCTATTATACAGATTTTTTGAAATAGGCACATGCCAGACCAAAGATCCCCCACCTACAATAGCAATTTTTAAATTGACTAATTATAAAATTTAAGATAAAAGGATTTATGCGGCATATTATTATCCTTACAATTATTTTTATCTTAAATATCCCTGTTAATGCACTCTCTAATGAAAAGAGGTATGGGCAGTGTATTATTTACCTTAAACAGGAAAAATATGAAGAGGCACTTCGTTGTCTTAAAGAAATTGTTAAAAATGAACCAAAGGCAACAAAGGCCTATAATGATCTGGGTTTAGTCTATGCAAAACTGGGCAGGCTTGATGAGGCTATTAGGCAGTGGCTAAAGGCACTATCAATTGACCCCACATTCTCCTTATAGCCCGTTATAATCTCGTTCGGGCCTATCTCAATAAAAATGATTACAATAATGCTATCCTACAGCTTAAAACCATCATTGAGCAATCTCCTAAAGAAGAGAAGGCCTATAATATACTGGGGATAATTTATTGGACTCTAGGACAATATAAACTTGCTGAGACTGCCTTTAAAAAGGCATTAGAGATAAAATCAGATTATAAGATGGCCCAGCTTAACCTGGCACACCTTTATGTAGAAGAGGCAATTAAGCAATATAAAAAACTCTATCTTCTAAACCCTCAAGATGAGGAAATTAAAGAGGAATATAAATGCATCTTAAAGGTTAATAAAAGGGATGCAAACGCACATTTTCTGTTAGGTAGGCTTTATCCAAAGGGAGGGAAATTTAAATAAGGCAATCTATGAATATCGAATGGCCTCTAAACTAAGTGAGAAATACAATGCCTTATTTTTCCTTAAAGAGGGGGTTTAATGGTAAGAAGGAAGCATTCACCAAAGTTTAAGGCCATGGTTGCCATTGAGGCTATTAAGGCAGAAAAAACTATATCGCAGATAAACATATTTTTAGAATTTGTCAATCATTATTTTCAAGGATATGGCAAAGTAATTTTATAGAGATTCAAGTAAATCTTGGAAAATATTGAATCCTAAAAATGACAAAATACATGAATTTTATAATTGTTATGCTCTTCTAGTCCCTTTCAATAGATAACGACCAGCATCATTTTGATAAAGTTTTTTCTCTGCAGTAAGTTTCCTTAAAGTAAGGATCGTAGTACTGTAAGAAAGCCCTAATTTTCTGGCAATAGCGGCCCAATGGTGTGATCTTCCATCAGACATGATGGCCAAAACCTTTTCTTCTAATCCATCCCTACACATTTTTTATAAAATTCGGCAATTTAAATGCATTTGTTCGTACCAAGTCCATCTTTGAAATTTCTCAAGGATTATGGTAGGAAGAATATTTTACCTTATTAAATAACTACATCCTTTAGCCAGCTTCTATTTTCTTTGTACCAATCTACTGTCCTTTTTATACCCTCTTCTAAAGGAACCTTGGGCTCCCAGTCCAGTATCTCCTTTGCCTTCTTTATATCGGCACAAGTGGCCTTTAAATCTGCCTTATGGAAGGACTTATAAACAATGTGGGCCTTTTTTTCTAAATATCTTTCTATTAGTCCTATAGCGTACATCAATTCATTTGGGTGATTATTTCCTAGATTGATTATCTCATAGCCCAAAGGCCTTAAGGCCCTGATTGTCCCTTCAGCAATATCGTCAATGTATGTAAAATCCCTACTCTGTTTACCATCCCCAAATATTTCCACGGGTTTTCCCTCATCTATCCATTTAATAAACCTGAATATACTCATGTCTGGTCTTCCGGCAGGACCATATACAGTAAAATATCTAAGTATTGTAATGT
>JAGGTC010000137.1 GCA_021163945.1 Deltaproteobacteria bacterium
CTGTAGACCTTGGCCACATCCTCAAGTCCCTTATTGACTATCAGGTGCAGATTGACTACTACATCGTCATAGAGGTTCCTTATAATATTTTTATCCTCTATATCAGGAAGAAAATGATGTTCTAAGAGGATAGTCTTTGCATCATATGGGTGTTTTGCCCAGTGGTTTAGCTCATGGTGAAATATGCCAAGCAGTGCCCCTTGGTCTATCTTTTTAATAAATTCCTCTCCAATTAATACCTTGTAGGTTCTGGCTGAAAAATCTATTTCACTTGTAGAGATATCCGAAATCTCTACCTTTGTAATGGGTGGGTAGTATAAATCCCTCCTTGCCCTATAAAATAACCCATTGACCTTGTCTATATCCATTTTAAATTTCCCTTATGAGTGCCTTAAAGAATGGGTGGTCTATCTTCTCTGAGATCTTCATAAGCCTTTTATAGTCTCCATCTTTTAGGGCAATATATGCCTCTATTTGAAAGTCCCTGTGTTCTATCCAGCGCTTCTTTACCTCCCTTAGGCACTCCCTTACTGCATAAAATTCATCACAACAGTCCTTTTCTATATCCCTTGCCTCACTAAGCCTCTCATTACTTACAGTTGTCCTATGCCAGATTATATAAGGCATTATTGAAAAAATATGCTCAAGCGTTACTTCCCCTTCCCCCATAAACCAGGCCAATGCCTTTGCATACCTAAATAGGCTATACTCGACCCTGTTTGATATACTGTATAGACCTGAACAAAGAAAATTTGCATAGTGGCACCCACTGCATCTAGAAAAATCCTTCTTTAAACTTTTCTGACAATAAATTTCCTGTCCCATATAATCAAGGAAGAGCTCAGCGTCTTCGGATATATTCAACCCTTCTATCTCTTTTTTTATCTCTTTCATTTCACTCATTCTAGGGATCTCTATATCCCACCCCTCATCCCTTAGCCTTTTTTCCAATTCTGCCTTAAATTCCTCTGCCATTTCAATTATATATTGGCTTATCCCTTCAGCATCATTTGTCTCACTATTTTTTGATATATACTCAATCATTTGCTTGGAGAGATAGCTATCCTTTAATACCTCCTCATTGATTCCCCTCCTGATGAGTCTTTTTCTTACAGGATGCAGTTTTCCAGTCTCAACGGCAATATCAAACCTATCAAGTAAAGGAGGGATTAATCTTGTCGTCCCTACATCCTGATAATTTATGGTAGCAAAGAATACCTTTCCTCCTTTGACCATTAGCGTTTGGCCCCTATAGCTCCAAATGTTTCTATCTATTTCATCAAGTAACATGTTCTGCTTTCCCACTGGTAGACGATTTATCTCATCTATAATCACTATAGGTGAATAAGGTGTGATCTTCCACTTTACCACTTCCCTCCCTTCTCTTTCTAGGGCACCCAGATCCAATGTGGCCTTTATCTTTTCCTCTGTCTGCTCTGGGTGGCCATGGATGGTAACAGCCTGGACAAATTCTAATGGGAGCCCTTTAATTATACTAGAGATCCTTTCACTTGAAGAGGTCTTGCCACTTCCATATTCTCCAAATATAAGCTCCTTCCCCTCCAAAATGAGTGTGAGGATTCCAAATAGTGCAACTGGTTCATACCTCTTATCACCCACCTCCAGGGTCTCATCACCCAAATAAAACCTGTTTTTTATAAGCTCATAAATTCCCTCTAATTTTTTATTGAGCATAAATAAAATATACTAGACCAAGATGGAGGATACAAGATACAGATTTTATTATTGACTTATCTTATATTTCAGGTATATTTTCTAGAAAGGATAAGGCGGCATTGAATTAAAGAGATTGATCTTTAGGTCACTTCTAAAAATCAATTATTTCTATTAATTAATGGGCCATAGGCTGCAAAGGGTCATCACCTGGTATGAACTATTGGCAATAGGGGTAGGGGGTATCTTAGGTACAAGTTGGGTTTACTTAAATACCAGGTTTTATGCTGAATATGGCCCTGGAGGGGTAACCCTTGGCTTTTTTGTAGCCACCATTATGGCTACCTTTGTGGCATTTTCTTATGCTGAGTTGGCATCTTCCATAAAGAGGGAAGGGGGAGAGGTTGTCTTTGCCTATGCTGCCTTTGGTCTAAAAGGTGCATTTTTGGCTGGGTGGTCACTATTTACTGCCTATACTACCTGTGTGTGTTTCTATGTGCCAGCAGCGGGTTATCTCCTTGATTGGTTTATCCCCCAGCTCAATACCATCAAAATCTGGACTGTAGCAAATACCCCTGTCTATCTCCCAAGCCTTTCTGTTGGTCTTTTTTTTCTTATCTTTTTCTTTTTATTGAATTATAAGGGGGTCAAACTGGCTAGTCTACCTCAATTTTATATGACCACCTTCCTTATGGGATTGGGGATCATGCTATTTTTCGTGGCCTTGATCCATGGCTCGGTAGGTAATATTAGGCCACTTTATGTAAGTGAACAGTCTCCTTTCAAATCTACTATCAGATTTACACTCCTAGCCATGACCTATTTAACAGGATTTTCTGCCCTGGCTATGTTTGGAGAGGAAAGTAATGTGGATGAGAGGACATTTGGAAGGATAATTGTATTGTCAGTGGGTATTGCAGGTATCTTCTATATCCTTATGATGTGTACTGGGGCCATGTTAATGCCATGGCAAGACACAATAAAATTAGAAAAGGGGATGATTGATGAGTTTTTCCTCCTTTATAGACCCCTAGGGATAGTAGCCTGGCTTATCTCATTTTTTGGTATGCTTACCAGTCTCAATGGCCTTATGTTGGCGGCCTCAAGGACAATATTTGTTATGGGGAGGGCAGGCATATTGCCCAAGGCCTTTTGTTCATTACATGAAAGATATAGAACGCCCCAAAATGCACTTATATTTGTATTAGTCATAGCGATAATCTTTGGCATGCTAGGCAAAAGGGCCATGATTTGGCTTTTAGACATAGCTGGAATAGGCATAGGCATTGCCTGGACACTTTCTATACTCTCAATGTTGGCATTAAGAAGGCGTTATCCTCGTCTTAAGAGGCCTTATAAGGCCCCACTAGTCATTGTAACAGCTCCTATATCCCTAATTATAGTGACTATTGTCTTCATAGTATCAATTATGCCAGGGACCCCCTTGAGCCTTCTCTGGCCCTATGAATATGGGATATTGCTCATCTGGATTATCCTAGGCATTATCGTGTATATTTTTTGTCAGAGGAGAAACTTAGAAGAGGAATGGGTTAAAAAAAGGTTATTTGGGGAATATTATGAAAATCTCAAAGGGGTTTAGACATCATAGTTGCCAAATATGGAAAAGACCTCGCTTGAAAGTTGGCGAATAAAATTATAGTCATGATTTGTTTAAAGTGATAAAAAATGAGGAGGAGGTTTGCAATGAAGGTAAAGACAGAAAAAATTTCTGTTACTATAGAGGCGGATGGGGGAATGGAAGATATTACTAAGAAAGTGCAGGAAAAGATAAATGGCTCTGGGATAAGGGAGGGAATAGTTACTGTTTTTATCCCTGGCTCCACAGGTTCTATATCAACTGTGGAGTATGAGCCGGGCCTACAAAAAGATATCCCTAGGGCGATGGAGAGGATTGCCCCCTCTAATATAGAATATGAACACCATAAGACATGGGGAGACGACAATGGGAGGAGTCATGTAAGGGCCACTATAGTGGGGCCTGGTTTGGTAGTGCCATTTTCTAATGCTAAATTGATGCTTGGGACATGGCAACAAATTGTGGCCATAAATTGGGATACCCGTAAGAGAAAAAGGGAGATAATTATCCAAATAATGGGGCAATAATATTTTATTCTTCTGGGGTGGCAAGTGACCTCAGAATAGAAATTTGTTTTCTGGCAGATTTGCTTTTCTTGACAATTTTGGAAATATTAAGTAAAAATGTAAAGGAGGCAAAATGGATATAGGAAACATAGTGAGAACAACACTTCAGGAGATGATTGTCCCTGAGTTAAATACTCTCAAGAAGGAAAATGCTGAGATTAAGACTTCTTTAGACTTTGTCAACAAGAGGCTGGATGATATAAATAAAAGGTTAGATGATGTAAATATCCACCTTGCAGACCAAAGCCGCCGCATAGATGAGACAAACAAAAGAATAGATACAGTAAGAGAGGAATTGTCAAGCCGCATAGATACAGTAAGAGAGGAATTGTCAAGCCGCATAGATACAGTAAGAGAGGAACTTGCAGGTCGGATTGAGGCCTCGAGGGCAGAACTGACTGCCCGCATTGATAGCACAAATGCACGTATTGATAATGTGACAAAAGAGATAGCTAACCTTACAAAGGAGATAGAAAGACTAAAGAGAGAGGAAAGCGTTACTGCTGATATCCTTACTCGTTTAAGGAAGGTAGAGCAAAAGGTGGCTACCCTTTAGTCCTTACAAGGGTGAGAAAATTCTTTTACAATAGATTATCCTTTTTTCAGTAATAATAATATCCATTTTTATATCTTGAGGGCCAGAGGGCAATCTAGACACTATGCAGGCCTCAAAGGCAAGTCCAACTTTTAAGGGAGAATTCTTTATCCTTCTGAAAAATCGATCATAACAGCCAAGGCCATATCCCAATCTCCTGCCTTCTAAATCAAAACCACAGCCAGGGACAATAACTAAGTCAATCTTATTCACATCCCACAGTTTGCACCGTTTGGGTAAAGGCTCTAAAATTCCTGCATAACCAGGGGCCAAATCAGAATTGGGATTGTGGATATTATAAGGGATAATTTCCTTATCAGCATTTAAACGCGGTAGAAGTACATATTTTTTTTCAGCCAATGCCTTAAGAATCAACCCATGGGTTTCTACCTCACTTTGAAAAGATGCATAGAGCATGACCGTTTTTGCCTCTCTCCATATGTCTGTCTTTGTAAGTTTTGCTTGAATCTTAAGACTTTTTTCCTTACGTTCTTTAGGTCCAATCTGATTACGCTTGGCCAGTAATACTTCCCTGTATTCCTTTTTTGAAAGCATGGAAAATTTTAGAATTTTTATCTGTCAGGTCAATATCTTTATTGACAAAAAATCAAGAAATAATTACTAAGTTATATTATGGGTATTTTTGATATATTTTGGATCTTTTTTATGGTTTCAGCCCTGCAGCCTATTGTCCGCCAGAGGTTGTTGGAGGCAACCCGGCGGAGGCTGATTGCAAAGATTGAGAAACAACGTGGCTCTCGTGTTATCCTCTTGGTCCATCGCCAAGAGACAATGAGCCTTTTAGGATTTCCTATTTTCCGTTACATTGACATCCACGACTCAGAGGAGGTCATGCGGGCCATTGAACTGACAGATCCGGGAGTGCCATTAGACATCGTCTTACATACTCCGGGTGGACTGGTATTGGCCTCCCTGCAAATTGCAAGGGCACTGCAACAGCGCAAGGGTGAAGTTAGGGTCATTATTCCACACTATGCCATGTCAGGGGGTACATTAATTGCCCTTGCTGCTGATGAGATCATTATGAGTCGGCATGCTGTACTTGGGCCTGTAGACCCGCAATTAGGCCAGTATCCAGCGGCCTCCATAATGTCTGTTTTGGAAAAGAAACCTATAGAAGAGATAGATGACCAAACCTTGATACTAGCCGATGTAGGGGCCAAGGCCATCCAGCAGGTCCGGCAAAGTGTTTTTGAGTTGTTGTCCTCACATTATCCACAAGAGAAGGCCCGGGAATTGGCTGATCTCCTCTCTACAGGGACATGGACACATGACTATCCCATAACCTTTGAAAAGGCAAAAGAAATAGGTCTTAAAGTACGTTCTGACATACCTCGTGAGTTTATGCAACTTATGAGTTTGTATCCCCAACCAGTCAGACGCCAACCAACCGTAGAATATTTACCAATCCCCAGGTATAGAGAGCCACGGCAAACCCAAGAAGGGAAATAGACTCAAGTACCTTTCTGTTTTTAATTTTTAAGAAACTTGCATTTATTTAAAATATGTGGTAAAAACCCCAAAAGGCTTCTTCTAAAGAAGCCATTTATTTTTATTTAGAGGAGGTTATATTGGAATTAGTAGCAACAAAGAGGTATACATCAATCAGTAATTTTGAAAACATTGAATTAGCAAAGGTTTTATTTGGAGATCGAAACCTAAATTTACAATTTATTGAAAAGAGCATTGGTGTAAAGATCCATGTGAGGGGAAATAGGGTAATGATTGAAGGAAGCCCAGTGGATGTTCGCCTGGTGAAAAATTTATTGAATCAACTTTATGAAATATTACGTCAGGGTTATCCTGTCTATCTTAATGATATTGAGTATGCATTAAGGATGCTTAAGGAAGATGCAAATGCAAAATTAAAAGATGTATTTCTTGATAAAGTCTATGTTGTATCAAAGAGAAAGGTCATTACCCCAAAGACAAAGACACAAAAGGTCTATGTTGACGCCATAAGGCATTATGATATTGTCTTTGCAATTGGGCCTGCTGGGACAGGTAAGACATATCTAGCCATGGCTATGGCAATTTCTGCCCTGATGAAAGGGGAGGTAATACGAATAATCTTAACAAGGCCAGCCGTTGAGGCTGGGGAAAAACTGGGTTTTCTCCCTGGTGACTTATATGAAAAGGTAAATCCTTATTTAAGGCCACTTTATGATGCACTCCATGATATGATAGACTTTGATCGTACAGCAAAATTGATTCAAAAGGGGGTAATCGAGATAGCCCCACTGGCCTTTATGCGAGGTCGTACATTGAATGATGCCTTTGTCATCTTAGACGAGGCACAAAATACTACCTCTGAGCAAATGAAGATGTTTCTTACCCGCTTGGGGTACAATTCTAAGGCAGTGGTTACAGGCGATATTACACAAGTTGACTTACCACATGGTGCTACCTCTGGTTTGGTGGAGGCCAGGGAAATTTTATCAGAAATTAGGGGCATTAAATTTGTATATTTTGACAAAAAGGATGTTATTCGTCACCCCCTTGTTCAGGAAATTATCCGTGCTTATGAATTAAGAGCAGATGCGAAGGCTTAAATATCTCTCCCTTTTTAGGTCTCAATTAAATAATATAAAAACAAGATACCTAAAGGGTATTTACTCAGTATCTTTCTTCCGGTCCATCTCTGCAATACTGGTTGGTCTACTAATGGCCTTTGTACTCTATCCCAATTTTCTTATGCCTATAAAACACTATCATCTGGGAGATATTGCTGAGCGCGATATAAAGGCCTCAAGGGATTTCTTGGTTCAAGACAAGGCTACTACAGAAAAACGTCAAAGACAGGCCCAAGAAAGGGCACCCCTTGTCTACAATCTTGATGAAAAAAAGTGGTCAATTATTAGAAAGCGTATTGGTCAGGCATTTAAGGAAATGAGAGAGGCCTCTAGAGATGGTATGAAACCTGATAAAAACATAAAACAACATTTTGAGGAAACCTTGGGTATTGAAATCAGTGACAGACAATTTTCCTTATTGAAAAAAGAAAAATTTGCCCCTTATATAGAGGCAAGTATCTACCAACTATTAGAGCCGATTTTCCGTCAAGGGATAGTGAGAAGTAAATCGAGGCTCCGAAAAAAAACAAGCATTATCATACGGTTTGGAAAAACAGGTAAAGAAAAGGCCTCTAGCCCAGAGGATATAATTAGTCTAACAGAGGCAAGGAGAAAGGTTGATCGTTTGTCCTATACCCTATACAAGAATATGAATAGGGATTTGGCAGAAACTGTAAGGATAATCTGCCAAAGTCTACTACAGCCAAATCTAGTATACAACCCTATTGAGACACAAAGAGAAAAGGAGATAGCAATATCCTCGGTTAAGCCTGTATTTTATCAAGTGAAAAAAGGAGAAATGCTTGTTAGAGAAGGGGAAAAAATTGGTCAAGAACAGCTTGCAAAACTTGAGGCTGAGCAGAGGGCAACTACCCAGCAGCCATCAATATTGCTCTTGGGCGTGACCCTCTTGATTGCAGGGCTCATTATTATTAGTGAAAAGGTTGCTACCTTGGTGCAAAAAAGATTTTTAAAGACATGGCAAGATCACCTCTTCTGGCTTGCATTGATTTTATTTTTCTTTATTTTTGGTCAGATTGGTTTGGGAATAGGTAATCTTCTCTCTAGAAATTTTCATATCTTCTCTTCTGTTTCCTTTGCCTATGCCCTACCACTGGCCGCAGGTGCTATGTTGGTTACCTCCTTTACTGAACCCAAACTTGGCATTGTCTTTGGCGTTCTTTTATCTGCCTTGGCAGCACTGCTACTAAAGTCCCATGCTATAATCTTTATCTATTTCTTGATTGGTAGCTGGTGGGCTGCCTTGAGATTGGGATATTGCCGTCCCAGAAATAGGTTAATAAAAGTAGGCGTTGAGGTAGGGATCCTCCAGATATTTCTTATCATTGCCTATCATCTATTAAATCAGGAGCTTGATATTTGGCAACTTACAAAAAACATAGTACTAGGGGGATTAAGTGGGCCAATAGCCAGTTTAATTACCTTGGGTTTGATCCCCCTTATAGAAATGGTATTTGACTATACTAGCGACATTAAACTTTTAGAATTGGCCAATCTAGACCAACCACTACTCAAGGAACTCATGGTGAAGGCACCAGGGACATACCATCATAGTGTGATTGTTAGCGAATTGGTTGAGGCGGCTGCTGAGGAAATTGGGGCAAATCCCCTCTTGGCAAAGGTAGCAGGTTATTATCATGATATTGGCAAGATCAAAAAGCCACTATATTTTGTAGAAAACCAAATTGGTGTTGAGAACAAACACGATAATCTTTCCCCTTCACTCAGTGCGCTAATCCTCATATCTCATATAAAAGATGGGGTAGATATGGCCAAGCAGTACCGTTTGGGTAGAAGGATCATTGATATAATTGAGCAACACCATGGTACTAGTCTTATTACCTATTTCTATCAAAAGGCAAAGGAGCAAGATGAAAATGTTTCTGAAACAGAGTTTCGCTACCCTGGGCCAAAACCCCAGACAAAAGAGGCAGGTTTGGTAATGCTAGCAGATGCTGTAGAGGCCGCCTGCCGTTCATTAGTAGACCCCAATCCTGCTCGGATTGAGGCAATGGTCCAGAAGGTAATTACAAATATCTTTTTAGACGGGCAATTGGATGCATGTGAGCTTACACTAAAGGATTTGCATAAGATTGCAGAGAGATTTACCAAGATTCTTACAGGTATCTTTCATCAGCGTATTGAATACCCTGAGGGAGGTCCTTCAAGGCCCTATGTCATCCCAACTAAAGAGGGAACTGGAGAAAAAAATAAGGCTTATACTAAGCACATTGGGGCATAAACATGCCAAAGTTGGCCTGGCTATAATCAGCGATGAAGAGATGGCTGAACTAAACCAAAGATATCGTAAGAGAGAGGGAAGTACAAATGTTCTGGCCTTTCCAGGGGATCCACCTTTTTTAGGAGACATTGCCATATCACTAGATACAGCAGAGAGGGAGGCAAAGGAGTGTGGTTTTTCTCTAGAAGAAATATTGGATTTTTATATTATACATGGCCTTTTGCATCTGTTGGGTTATAATATTGACCACCCTGAAAGGGAGAGATTGACCAAACACCTATGGGAGATTCTGGGCCATGAGCCACTTTAAAAACAACTAAATAGATTGGAGGGAGGATTATGGCCAAATTAGCTGTCAATGTAGATCACGTAGCTACCTTGCGGGAGGCAAGGAGGGCAATTGAGCCTGACCCAGTGATGGCAGCAGCCCTAGCAGAACTTTCTGGTGCAGAGGGGGTAATAGTGCATCTAAGAGAGGACAGAAGGCATATTAAAGAAAGGGATTTATACCTACTTCGTCAAACAGTAAAGACTAGTCTAAACCTGGAGATGGCAGCTACAGATGAAATGGTCAATATTGCATTGGATATAAGGCCAGATGTAGTTACTTTGGTACCAGAGAGGAGAGAGGAGGTTACCACAGAAGGTGGTCTTAATGTATTGGGACAGATGGATAACATTGTCCAGGCAACCAAGCGCCTTCAAAAGGCAGGCATATTGATAAGCATCTTTGTTGATCCAGAGCCTGATCAAATAAGGGCCTCTAAGGAGAAGGTAGGGGCAGACATGATAGAGATTCACACAGGCATCTATTGTGATGCAAAGGGTGAGGAGAGGGAGAGGGAACTGAAGAGGATTTTAGAGGCGGTTGACATTGCTCATGGTTTGGGCCTAATTGTAAAGGCAGGACATGGGTTAAATTATTTTAATATCCAGCCATTGGTGGGGATAAAGGAGATATATGAATTTAGTATTGGTCATAGTATCGTAGCCAGGGCAGTTTTGGTGGGGTTTGAGAGGGCTGTAAGGGAGATGTTGGAGATCATAAAGATGAAAAGATAATTTAATATGGGAAAGGGTGTTCGTAGTATAGTCATCTCTGGTTATGGGACAAATTGTGAGGTTGAAATGGCCTATGCCTGCAAATTGGCAGGGGCAGATGTAGAGATTGTACATATAAGTGAGTTAATTTATGGGGAGAAACGTTTGGATGATTATCATTTTCTCAATTTCCCAGGCGGATTTTTAGATGGTGATGACTTGGGGGCGGCAAAGGCAGCGGCAAACCGCTGGCGATATGCAAGGGTAAAAAATACAGGAGAACCCTTATTTGAGCAACTCTTGCGCTTTATTAATGACGGAAAGCCTATTTTGGGTGTATGTAATGGCTTTCAGCTAATGGTAAAATTGGGACTACTCCCTGCCTTAAATGGTAATTATAATGAGCAGGTAGCAACCTTGAGCTACAATGACTCTGGCCGATTTGAAGATAGGTGGGTCTATCTAAAGGTAGATAAAGAGAGCCCTTGTATATTTACAAAGGGATTAGACACAATCTACCTTCCTGTAAGGCATGCGGAGGGAAAGTTTATACCCAAGGATGAACCCACTTTAAATCTTATTGAAGAAAGACACTTGGCAGTATTAAAATATATACACAATGAAACAAAAGAACCCACAATGGAGTATCCATTTAATCCCAATGGTTCAACGGCCGCCATTGCAGGTATTTGTGACCCTACAGGGCGCCTTTTTGGATTGATGCCCCACCCTGAGGTCTATCTCTTTTTTACCCACCATCCTCGCTGGACCCGTGAAGATTTGCCTGCTGAAGGGCTGGGTCTGGCTGTATTTTATAATGCTATAGAATATATTAAAGAAAATTTATTGTAATTATGTAAACCTTGAAAAGATTGCATTGGCCAAAAGGCCAATAATAGGTGGGAGGAAAAGGGTAGTTGTCAGACGTACGGTTGCAAATTTCCAGCCCATTATTCCAATCTCTATAGGGAGGCGGGTAAAGCCACAGAGAAACTTGGCTGAATAAAATGCCATTATCACCCCAATGCTTATCCCTGCCTGTAAAAATCCAGCCAAAATGGGCAAAATTGTATAGGGCCCACCTGGGGCCAAAAATCCAACTGTAGTGGCCAAAAGTATCCCCTTAAGTCCTGATTCTGCCCCCATCCATTTTGAGATTACGGCCTGAGGGATGAGTATATGAATCATCTGCCCCACTATGAAGGAAGATACAAGTAGGGGCATAATTCGAATAATCATGCCTGTGGCCGCCTTTATCCCTAAGATATGTTTTCCCTCCCCTTGACGGTAGCCAATAAATAAGAGGATAAGTGCCAAAACGCCCATTATTATTGTTGGAATTAGCATCTCTTTCCCCCACTTTTCATTTTTGTATTTATGCATGGGATACTCTTTTTATCCTTTTAAAAATCAACAAGCTAGGCAGCAGACAAAGAACAAAGATAGATAAGATATAAAAGGCATCATTAAAAGAAAGCATTAATGCCTGCCTTAAGAGTTCATTATAAATAGATCCTAAAACCATATCTTCTGGCAGTAGGTGCTTTAACGTTTCACAGGCATGTTGAAGTGGTATATCTGTAGGGGTTAAATGGGTAACAAGCTGTGTTTGATGGAATTGAGCTCGACGTTCAAATACAGTAGTAATAAAGGCTATCCCAAAGCTACTCCCTAGATTACGCAAAAGATTAAAAATACTTGTAGCATTCCCCATATCTTCCTTTTTTATGCCTACAAAGGTAACTACAGTTAAGGGGACCTGCAAAAAGGCCATGCCCACTCCCTGGAGTGCCCTGGGCCAAACAATGTTCCAAAAACCAGCACTAAGGTTGAATTGGGACATAAGGTAAATGGAATATGCGGTTATTGAAAGCCCAATCCCCAAAAGATAACGATTATCTAGCTTTTGTGTGAGCTTGCCAACCAGTGGGAAAAACAAAAGGCTGGCTGTAGCCCCTGGTGCTAAGACAAGACCTGCCAGAAATGCAGTATAACCCATGAGCTTTTGGACATATAATGGCAAAAGTACAACACTTCCAAAAAAACAAAAAAAATAAAGAAATATAACAAAAGTTCCTGTAGCATAGGAGCGATCCTTAAACACCCTTAGATTTATCACTGGCTCTTTATATAAAAGTTCTCTAATAACAAGCAGAATAAGGAAAATAGCAGCAATTATAGATAAGCTTACAATAAAATGCGAACTAAACCAGTCCTTTCTCTGACCTTTATTAAGTACTATTTGCAGACATCCTATGCCGACTGCTAAGAGCACTAGCCCTATATAGTCTATAGAGAGGAACTTACGCTTAAGATATGGAGGGTCAAAGATAAATAGCATGGTCAAAACAATAGAAATAGTGCCAATAGGGATATTTATATAAAATATCCAGGGCCAACTCCAGTTCTCAGTAATCCATCCTCCTAATACGGGCCCAAGAATGGGTGCAAAGACAATGCCTGTTCCCCATGCAGCCATGGCCATGCCGTGCTCCTCTTTAGGAAATGTCTCTAGGAGTATAGCTTGGGAAATAGGCTGGAGCCCTCCACCGGCTAGGCCTTGAATAACACGGAAAAATACCAACATACCTAAAGTATTTGCACTTCCACACATAAAGGAACTTAGGGTAAAAAACGTAATACAAAAGATAAGATATCTCTTTCTGCCAAATACACTGGCCAGCCAGCCAGTGATAGGTATGACGATGGCATTAGAGACCAGATAAGAGGTAAGCACCCAAGTGACTTCATCTACCCCTACACTGAGGCCGCCTTGAATATGAGGTAGAGATACATTGACAATAGTAGTATCCATAATTTCCATAATGGTGGGAAGCATTACCGTTAAAGCGATTAACCATTTATTGATGGGTCTTCTTTCCATCAATCTCTTGCCAATACGGTAGTGATCACAGACATCCCAATCCTAAGTGATAAATTTGGATCTTGTTCTTCCTCTAAGACAATTTTTACGGGAACCCTTTGTACTACCTTTACCCAATTACCTGTGGCGTTTTCTGGAGGAAAGAGGGAAAAGACTGCCCCGCTTCCTGCCTGAATACTTTCCACCCGCCCATAAAACCTTTTCCCAGGATAGGCATCCACCTTAATAATTACCTTCTGGCCTACTTTAATCCTCTCCAACTGGGTTTCCTTATAGTTTGCCTCTATCCAGATGTTGCTTAAAGGAACTATTGCCAAAAGCGGCATTCCAGGCTTTACTCTATGGCCTACTTCTACAGACCTCTTTGTGATATAACCAGTCACTGGTGCCTTGATGATAGTATATTTTACATCTAGCATAGCGTCTTTTACCTGTGCCTCTTTTTCTTCCACTTGGGACTTGGCTATATCTATCATTACTTTTGCCTGACTTAATTTTTCCTTGGCTACATCAAGGCTAGCCTTTGTTACCTTATAATGTGTAAGGGTATGGTCATACTTTTCCTTTGGAATGACGGCCTTTTTAAATAAGGCCTCTGCCCTATTTAGGTCTATCTTTGCTTGTTCAAATTCTGCTTTTGCCAGTGTCAAATTTGCCTGAGCTGCTTGAAAATTTACCTTTGCTTCTTTTAATTTCCACTTGGCTAGAGAAAGGGAGGCCCTCGCCTGTGAAAGTTTTACCTTATACCTTTCAGGATCAATAATTAAAAGCACCTCTCCCTCTTTTACCAATTGATTGTCATCTACTAAGACTTTGAGCACTGTGCCCTCTATTCGGGGGCTAATCCAATGGATATGCCCGCACACATATGCATTGTCTGTGGTAATATGGGTCTTTTTATATTGTAAATAGAAAAGCACTACAGCTAGGGAAATTAAAATAAAGACAAAAACAAGGATAGAAATTTTAATTGTTTTCATCTATAGTAGTTTTTTATTGTATCCATAATCGTTTATCGCAGAGTGTGAAGAAAAATAGCCATATAGCATGACTTTAAAAAATGTCAATATTTTTTACTATTAAGCTTAAGAGACCAGTTTGTTGGTTTATTGTTGAAAGCTACCTTCAATCAAGTCTCCTTTTACCAATGCCTGTTTAATGTTCGTAATGGTCTTATACTGGGTGGGGATAATCTCAATGCCTGCATCAGAGAGGACATAAAATGGCCCACGTCCTTCCAGCCTCTGTCTACTTACCAATATATCTACACCATTTTTGATCAACCATTCACTTACCTTTATGCCCTTCCCCTTCTTTTCTTTAGCATACGGGTTAGATACAATTTTTTCCTCTAAAATGTAATTATCCTTCCTCAATTTGATAAAATAAAAGTAAGGGGCATCGCCAAAGTGCTCTGAGATAGTAACCTGGTCAACATCTAATGGGGCGGTATAGACCAAGCTATCCTTGGATATGGGTTCGTAGTGAATCAAGATATGGTCTACATGGGGGATTTTTTGTTTGATCATTTGCTCAATCTGCTTACTAATCAGATGGGCCTTCTCAAGATTATGCACCCTAAGGGTTATCACCAATTCAATAAACTTATACCTCCCCGAACTCCTCCCTAAAATCTTTTTTATCTCTGCTACATGGGGTTCGGACAAGGCAATGTTCCTTACTTTGTCCAAGGTGGCAAAATCTATAGAGGCATCTAAAAGGACCTTAACGCTATCCACAAGGATCTCTAAACCAGCCTTACCAATGAGGACCGCTATGAACAATGCCACAATCTTATCCAGACCAATGCCAAATGTCTCTCCCAATAGTCCTACCAAAATGGCCAGTGCTGAGAACATATCCGTCTTAATGTGTTGGGCGTCGGCTATAATGCTGGGAGAGCCTATCTCTTTTCCCTTTTTATATTCATATCGAGAAAATAGATATGTGATAACCATGGTTATACCTACGCCTATTATGGCTACGGGGGTTTGGCGAAGGGGGGTAGCCCTTTCTTTGGCAAAGACAATTTTGATAATTTCAAAACCTGCGCCAAAGATTAAAAAGGCCACCAATAGAGAAATGAGGTTTTCAACCTTATATAGACCATAAGGGAAGGCAGGGGGGTGACGTTTAGAGAGCTTAATGCCTATAAAGATAGTACTTGAGGCCACAACATCAGAAAAGGAATGGATGGCATCGGCTGCTAGGGCCAAACTCCCTGAGACCTTTGCCAAACCATATTTGAGGGCTACCAAGAAGATGTTAATCACAATAGAGGCCAAGGCCAATCTTTCACTTGTCTCCATTGTTTATAAATCCTTATAAATAAAGGAAATTTCAAGCCCCATCTCTTCAATCAAATGGGAGATAAGCTCTTCTAAATCTAGTTCATTTCCCGGGGGTACCATCAATCTCACAACTGCCTTATATGGATCTATAGTCCTAAACTGGGCCAATCCATCATAGGCCTCTATAATCCATTGAAAAAAGGCAATCTTATCCCTAGGTAATTGAATAATCCAATCTTTACTCTTCACAGTTTAAAAGTAGGCCTAAAATGGACAGTTCGGCGTGTGGTGGTTTTTAATATCTTCTTTGAGATAGGGTGCTTTATCTCCCTTGGTCTTTTTAAATAGCTAGTAAACACCCCAAAGCCCCTTATCTCAACCCGGCCTGATTTGATCCCCTCTGTAAGCCCAGAAAAAAATGCGTTGACCAAAAGTTGCAGGTCTTTTTTAGGAATTTTTGGAAAATGAGAGGCAAGCTCAGCAACTAAATCCCTCTTTAACATCTTATTATTCAAATTTTAATATTTTCTCATTCTTGCTCAGAAATTCAAAGAGGCTAGAAAAGAACATCTCCCAAATAGATTCCTTTCTTTTTAAAAAGAATATACCTGGTTTTCCCCTAATTCCGCCCAATTTTGCTGCCAACATAATAGCATCTTGAAGGTTGCCCAGTCTATCCACAAGTCCTAACTCCTTTGCCCTTCTCCCAGTAAATATCCTTCCATCGGCTATTTCTTCAACCTTATCTAGAGGCAGGCCTCTCCCTTTGGCAATGGCCTCTACAAATTGTGTATGGACGTCTTTGATTACCCTTTCCAGTAGCATCCTCTCCTCTTTTGACATCTTTCTAGTAGGAGAGCCAATGTCCTTAAATGTCCCACTCTTTATAACTACTGGCTGCAGCCCCAATTTATTTAGAAGCTGCTGAATGTTTAAAAACTCCATCTTTACCCCAATACTACCAGTAATAGTGCCTGGTGAGGCCACAATCTTATTGGCTGCTGATGCAATATAATAACTACCAGAGGCAGCCACACTCCCCAAGGATGCAACTATAGGTTTTTTTCTGCGCAGTCTCATTATCTCTAAATATATCTCCTGAGAGGGCCCAACGGTCCCGCCGGGAGAGTCAATCCTCAATACAATTGCCTTGATGTGCTTATTTTCTCCCAATTTGATTAGATTGTTTAAGGTAGGATTAGAACTCTTTATGAGCCCCTTTATCTCAATGACGCCAACCTTTTCACCTGTAATAATTATCCCCTCTTCAAAGACATAATGTGCCAAGGAAAAACCTAGAAAGAATATAAAGATTAAAAAAGATAGCTTTAGGAAAAAGCTTAATATAGGGTGTTTCTTCTCACTCATCAAAGTGCCTTATATAGAAATATCATAAGTTTAGTTATATATATAGTAATTATCAATTGTGGGATAGGTGTGATGTTTGTTGGTTGGGAGTTA
>JAGGTC010000032.1 GCA_021163945.1 Deltaproteobacteria bacterium
ACATTAATGTATCTAAAAAATTATGAAGAGATTTGGCAACTGTGAGGTATTGGTAGTAGGAGGGGGGCCTGTAGGGGCAGTGGCGGCCAAAACCGCTGCACACTTTGGGGCAAAGGTAGTACTTATTGAGAAACGTAGCACAATTAGTGAATCAAGGCGATGTACAGGGCTTATAAGCCCAAGGTGCCTAAAAGAGGCAGAGGTAGATAAAGGAGTTGTGGTTAGAGAGATTAGGGGAGGTATTATCTATGCCCCAAGTGGTAGAGGGATTAAAATCAAGGCAAGGGATACTAAGGCTATAGTTATTGATCGCCCACTTTTTAACAGGAGGCTTCTTGAGCAGGCACAAGAGGCAGGGGTTGAGGTCTTGTTTTCTACAGAGGCAATAGCCCTTGATGGAGACTCTATAAAACTTAAAAGAAATGGGCATATTTATTCAGCAAATGCCAAGGTGATTATTGGTGCCGATGGGCCAAAGAGTAAGCTAGCCAAGTGGGTCAACCTGCCACCACCCACAAAATTTCTCCTTGGTATCCAGGCAATTGTGCCTTATGAGCCTGAAGAGGCCAGTTTTCTTAAAATCCTCTTTGATCATCAAATTGCCCCTAGTTTCTTTGCCTGGGTAGTGCCTGCAGAAAGTGGCGTTGCTAGAGTGGGTCTGGCCACTGATAAAAAGAGAAAGATATTCTCCTATTTAAAAAGACTCCTAGAAAAAATCAACTGTAAGGCATTAAATTTTACTGTAGGCCTTATACCTATTGGGGCAAGGAAAAAGACATTTGCAGATAGGGTAATAGTAGTAGGAGATGCTGCTGGTCAGACAAAGCCTGCCTCTGGTGGTGGGCTATATACGGGGATAGTATGTGGTAAGATAGCCGGTGAGGTAGCTGCTCAATGTGCCCTTGCTGGAGAGACCTCAGAGAAGGCATTGGCTATTTATGATGAGAAGTGGAGAAGAAAGATTGGTAAAGAGCTTTCTATTGGCATGCTAGTCCATCGTTTCTTAGCAGGGCTTAGCAATAGGGAATTAAACATTTTATTTAACTTACTAGATAATCAAATGTTATTAGATATTGTAGGTAATTATGGGGATATTGATTATCCTAGTTCAGTTGTAAATATCTTTTTTAAACAAATGAAAAATCAATATATCAAGGATAAATCTATTAAAATTGATTATCCCTTCCTTAAGGTTTAAATTTAGAATTGGTAAATGGATGAAAAATACATAAAGGCACTCTCCTTTTTAGACTCCTTAAGTGGTCAGGGGATTAAACCGGGTTTAAAGAGGATTAGGGCAGCGCTACTAAATTGGGGAGATCCCCAATATACATTCCCCAGTATTCATATTGGGGGTACAAATGGCAAGGGTTCAATTGCTGCCATATTGGCAAATATCTTAAGAAAGGCAGGATATAGTGTGGGCGTTTATACATCTCCACACCTAAATTCTGTAAGGGAACGCATTCTGATAAATGGGGTACCTATATCAAAATCTGATTTTGCTGAGCTAACAGATGAGATAAGGAAGAAAAACAAGGAATCTTTAAGTTATTTTGAGTTTTTAACACTCTTGGCATTTATTTATTTTGCACATAAAAAGTTAGATATAGCAGTAATAGAGGTAGGGATGGGGGGCAGGTGGGATGCCACAAATGTGGTATCTCCAAAGGTGACCATCATCTCAAATGTCTCCTTAGAACATGAAGCATTTTTGGGAAATACCCTAAAAAAGATTGCCCTAGAGAAGGCAGGCATTATAAAGCCTGGCATACCTTTAATCACTGCCTCAAGGAAGCCATCTGTCATCTCTATATTTAAAGACATCTGCACCACTTATAATGCCCCTATTTACCTAATAGGTAAGGATATAGATTATAGATATAAAAAATGGACATTTGATTATCTAGGATTAAAAAGAGAGATAAAAGGTCTCAGATTAAACCTCATTGGCAGACATCAAGTAATAAATGCAACAGTAGCACTAGGGGCCTTGGAGCTGATCTCAAAAGATTTTTATGTGGATGAGGTAAATATTAGAAATGGATTAAGAAGTGTCTTTTGGCCTGGAAGGTTTGAGATTATAAAAACAAGGCCCTTGATCATCTTGGATGGGGCACACAATCCTGCGGCTGCACATGCATTAAAAAGGGCATTGATGTCTTTTAAACTATCTGACTTGATCCTGGTATTGGGCATTATGAAGGATAAGGATTTGAAGGGCATTGTCAGAAATATTGCCCCCTTGGCCAATATGATTATTGTAACTGCACCAAATACCCCTAGGGCTGCACAGCCAGAGGTATTGTTAAAGATTGTCAAGCAATATAATAAGAATGCTATAGCCATCTCATCTATCCCCAATGCTATAGGGAAGGCTATGGATTTGGCAAGGTCTAAAGGTGCCATGTTGATTACAGGTTCTCTCTATACAGTTGGTGAGGCCAGGGCCCTCCTTGATGGAAAACTGGATTAAAAAATCTATATTTATTCTTTTTTTAATTTTATGGGCAAAGGCTACCTATCCAATACCTCTCCCTTATTACCTTAAGGCAAATAAGATTATCATAGAGAGGGCAAAGGGGCTCTATATCGCTGAAGGAGATGTGAGGATAGACCAAGCAGATAGGCACCTAGAGGCAGACTGGGTGTGCATTGATCTGAAAAGGCAAAAGGCATTACTTAAGGGCAATGTCCTTTTTCGGATAGGAAATGATTGGATAAGGGCAAACGAGGCAAAGATCGATCTAAAGACATACCAAGGGACACTCTATAAGGCAAGGCTCTTTGCCTCAGAAAATCACATGTATGTAAGTAGTGATGAGATATCAAAGACAGGGAAGAATACATATTTTGTCAAAAATGCCACTATTACCTCTTGCGATGGGAAATTGCCTGCCTGGAAGTTCACTGTAAAAAGGCTCAATATAGAGGTAGAAGGTTGGGCCAAGGCCCATAATGTGGCCTTTTGGGTAAGATCCCTCCCCATAGCCTATGTACCATATCTTATTCTGCCTATAAAGACAGAGAGGAAGACAGGGTTTCTGTTTCCCTATATAAACTATTCTAGAAGGGATGGCCTTGATATAACACTGCCATTTTTCTGGGCCATAAGAGAAAATATGGATGCAACATTTTACCAAAGATATATGTCAAGGCGTGGTTTTATGCAGGGTATTGAGTACAGATACCTCTTAAGTGAGGATAAAAAGGGGATATTCTTCTTCGATATTTTAGATGACCGTAGGGGTGATATAGACTTTATATGGGATGAGATCCCCCGTACAAACAAGCTTCGTTGGTGGATTAGATCCAAACAGGAGCACATCCTCCCCTATGGTTTTTATTATCAACTAGATCTGGATTTGATAAGTGACCAGGACTATCTACGTGAATTTACAGAGGGCTACAACAATTATAAGACATGCAACAGTACATTTTTAAGGTATTTTGGACGTGGATTTTTAAACGAAGAGGCATCCCTTATTAGGCAATCAAGCCTTAGCCTTACAAAGTATCATGGTATCTATGACTTTATCTTTGAGCTAAAATACAATCAAAACCTGGATAAAAATAAAGATGAATACACAACCCAGCAGCTCCCTAATGTCCATCTTTACAGGAATGATGCCCCCCTTCTAAATACCCCTCTATACCTCTCATTAGATATCAATTATACCTATTCTTTTAGACAGAGGGAAAAACTGCCTGAATTTAAAGGCAAAAGCAGCCACCGTACACACTTAGAGCCTAGCATCTCCCTTCCATTTACCTTCCATCACCTGGAGCTTCTGCCAAAGCTTACCCTTAAAGAGACAGTCTACAACCTGGAAGGCCACACCTACAGCCGTTTTATCTACTATACATCCTTTGAGGCAAAGATGGACCTCTTTCGCCTCTTTCACTGGCCTATAAGGACACTACACCACCTAGAGCCTAGAATAGTTTATGAATTCCAACCCAGTGTGAATCAGGAGAGATTGCCCAGATTTGATGATTTGGACCGCCTTCCAAAGATTAACCGCCTTACTTATAGCCTGACCAATTATTTTACAAGCAAAAAGAGGGAGTGGCTCTGGCTTAGGATAAGCCAGACATATGATATAAATGAACAGAGGAGAAAGCTGACACCTGGTGAAAAGAGGAGGCCATTTTCTGATGTCCTAATTGAGACACAGTTTAGACCTTGGCCCTATACCTATTTGGACTCAGAGATAAAGATATCACCTTATGGAAAGGGGATTACCTATACCCATACCCACTTAGAGCTAAAGGACTGGCGTAATGACAGAATAAGGCTTGATTATCAATACAGGCCAGGGCAGACAAGGGATTTGGGCACTGGGTGCTATATAAACCTCACTGCAGGCTGGCAGGCCTATATTGAAAATCAACACTCATTTATGTATGACCAGGATGTAGAGACAAGGGCAGGTATAAGGTATAATGCACAGTGTTGGGGGGTAGAGCTTGCCTATAGTGACACATTTGACAATAAAAGGGCACTTGTTATCTTTAACCTCAAGGGTATTGGGGAGGTAAAGCTTGGAAGGTAGACTCTGGGTTGGAACAAGTGGTTATTATTATCCACATTGGGAAAATGGTGTATTTTACCCAATTGGCCTTCCAAAATCAAAACAACTTTCATTTTATAGCAAATTTTTTGACACAGTAGAACTGAATGTCACCTTCTATCGCCTCCCTCAAAAGAAGGCATTTTTGGGTTGGAAGCAGCGCACACCAGATGGATTTTCCTTTGCCATAAAGGGCTCTAGGTTCATCACCCACATAAAGAGGCTAAAGGACAGCGCTGAACCATTAGCGACATTTTTTGAGCGTGCCACCCTTATAGAGGAAAAATTGGGGGTTGTATTGTGGCAACTCCCTCCAAGTTTTTCTTGTGATTTAAATAGGCTAGAGGAATTTTTAAAGGCACTTGCCCCCTGGGGGGCACTTAGGCATGCATTTGAATTTAGGCACCGTACCTGGTTTTGCAAGGAGGTTTATCAAATTATAAGGTCATTTAATATGTCTGTCTGTCAAGCAGATTGGCCTAACCTAAATGTAGAGGTACCAGATGACTTTCCATTCATCTATATAAGGCGTCATGGGCCAAAGGGGGAAAGGCTATATTCTGGCTGTTACAATAGAGAGGAGATAGAAATGGATGCAAGGCATATTAGATCCCTGTTGGATTTAGGGAAGGATGTATTTATCTATTTTAATAATGATGCCTTTGGATATGCGATAAGGAATGCATTGGAGTTAAAGGAGCTAATTAATAAAGAGAAAGCTCAAACTTAAAGCTATTTTTGGAGGTGATAGCTGGATGGATGACCTCTATGAACTGGCCAGATGAATAAAACAAAGGATAGAATTAAAGGGGTAATATTTGGAAATGCCATAGGGGATGCCCTTGGACTTGGGCTTGAGGGGTGGGACAAGGAGGCTATAAAAAGGCATTATCCAAATGGCTATTCTTTTTACAATCAGGGCAAAAGGATAGGCTGGCAAGAGGGGGAGTGGACAGATGATACTGAGCAGATGCTCTGCATCATGGATAGCATCATTGAAAAGGGGAAAGTAGACATTAAGGACATTGCAAGGAGGATATACAATTGGGCCAGAGGCGGTGGGAAGGGGATAGGGATGACAGTGGCAAGTGTAATCTATTCTCCAGGCTTTATTGATAATCCATATAGTGCCTCTAAAAGGATATGGGAGATAAGTGGTAGATATTTGGCCCCAAATGGTGGCATAATGCGTACCTCCCCCTTAGGCATCTGGAGATACTGGGACAGGGATGAGGTAATAAAAAACGCAGAGGATGTCTGCCGCATTACCCACTTTGATCCAAGGTGTGTTGGCTCATGTGTGGCAGTCTGCATTGCCATATCCTCCTTTTTAAATGGGATAGACGATCCTGTAGAAATATATAGGAATGTCCTAGATATTGTAAAAGACTATGACCCCCGCATTGGGCCATATCTAGAACTGGCAAAGGGGAAAGTCTCAGGGATTAAACTAGATGAGAAAAGGAGCATGGGATATACACTAAAGACACTTGCCTCAGGATTTTGGGCCATGCTCAACAGCAAGACATTTGAGGAGGGCCTTTTGGCTGTTATTAATGAGGGCGGTGATACAGACACAAATGGTGCAGTATCTGGTGCACTGCTTGGGGCAAGATTTGGATATAGTGGTATCCCTGATAAATATATAAAAGGCCTACTTAAAAGGGATATATTAGAAGAAAGGATAAACCTATTTACTGAGATAAACAAAAAAGATAATGATTTATGAGGAGATTTTTAGAGAGTTTGAGCAGATAGGTGTAAGGTACCTCATCGTTGGCGGTATGGCGGTAAATCTTTATGGGTATCTTAGACTAACAATAGACTTAGATCTGATGGTGGACCTTTCAGATGAAAATCTATCTAAGATTATTAATGTAATGGAAAGGCTTGGTTACATTCCAAAGGTCCCTGTAAATCCCTTAAGCCTGAGGAAATACTAAAATGGCTTGAAGAGGCACTGATATTTACATGGGAGGCAAAAAGGTCATTTTATCCCCAATTTACCAACTGACCAAGGATATAACATGAGGGGACAAGATTTTCATGATATGGCATAAGGCGTATCCTATAGCCAAATCCACCTGTCTCTTCACAAAGTATTTCAGTGCTATACTGATATGTATTTTCTCCATTTTGACCACAAAGCCTCATGGGCTTAATCTTCCTCTCTATAAACCTACGCTGGGGGTCTATGGGGCCATAATAGAGGTCAACCCTTATATCACTTGGGTCAATTTTACCCAAGTACACCCATGCCTTTATCTCAATCCTATCTCCTACTAAAGGCTCCCTTGGCCCATGTTGCTCAACTTTAACTACTGACACATTTCTCCAATTTTCCATGATATAGGAACGCCAACGGGCCAACTCATTTGCCCCCTTTGCCCCATCTTTAGATAGCTTTTCTACATACATTTGGGCAGGAATATAGAGTTTTTGCACATATTCTTGAATTGCAAGGTGGCCATTGAAGATAGAGCACAGCTCTCGCATGGATGCCTTCATCTTCTTTATCCAGTTCCTTGGCAATCCATCCACACCACGGTCATAAAACAGGGGGATGATTTCGTCCTCTAGCAGGTTATAGAGTGACTTACTATCCATCTCATCTTGATAGGCACGGTCTTCATACCTCTCACTTCCAATAACCCACCCAAGGTCTGGCCTATATGCCTCAACCCACCAGCCATCCAGGCTGCTTATGTGCAAGGCACCATTTGCCACTGCCTTCATCCCACTTGTCCCAGATGCCTCATTTGGTGGCAAGGGGGTATTGAGCCAGAGGTCTGCCCCTTGAACCAGATAGTGTGCTACCTCTATATCGTAGTTCTCAATAAATACAATTTTGTTGCGAAAGACCTCCTGATTGATGATGGTCAATATCTGTCTAATAAGCGCCTTGCCCTCCTCGTCTGCTGGATGGGCCTTGCCAGCGATGATGAGCTGGGCAGGGTGATCTTCATTGTTTAAGATTCTGGCCAGTCTTTCAGGGTCTTTAAAGATTAAGGCAGGCCTTTTATAACTTGCCATCCGCCTGGCCCAAACAATGGTAAAGGCCTCTGGGTTTAAAACCTGCCTTGCACTGGCTATCTCCGCACCTGTTGCCCCTTTTTGCCGAAGTTGCCTCTCCAAACGGCGTCGGCAGAATGCCACCAGACGCTCCCTGCACCTCTCATGGATCCCCCAAAGCTCCTCATCAGGGATCTCCAGTGCCCTGGACCATACATCCTTCACATCTGGTTGTTCCATCCACCCAGGGCCAAGATAATTGCGGTAGAGGTCTGACATCTCTACTGAGATCCAAGATGGGATATGTATGCCATTTGTTATGTAACAGATGGGCACATCTTCAACAGGGATAGAGGGCCAAAGGTCATGCCAAAGGCTATCAGAGACCTCTTTGTGTGCCTTACTTACGGCATTGATATGCCCTGAGAGCTTCATGGCCAGGACATTCATACAGAATGGCTCATTTTGATCCTGTGGATTCCTTCTGCCTAGACCCAATAGGGTTTGAAGTGAAATGCCAAGTGAAGAGACATAGTCTGAAAAATATGCCTGTATGAGCCCTGGATCAAATGTCTCTATGCCAGCTGGAACAGATGTATGGGTGGTAAAGACATTTCCAGCCATCACCACAAGGTGGGATGCCTCAAAGGAGAGGCCTGTCTCCTCCCGCAGGACCCTAATGCGCTCTAGTCCTGCAAAGGCCGAGTGCCCCTCATTCATGTGAAAGACAGTAGGCCTAAGACCTAGTGCCTTAAGGGCCCTTACCCCGCCTATCCCAAGGAGGATCTCTTGCCTCAGACGCATTTCACGGTCTGCTACATACAGTTGGGATGTGATCTTCTGGATATGCTCAGGATTCTCCTTTATATTTGTATCAAGTAGATAAAGTGGGATACGCCCTACATTTAGTCGCCAGATCCTAGCAATGGCCTTCTCTCCCTTTAGTTTGACATCAATGGTGATTGGCTGTCCATTCCTATCCCTTTCTAACTTTAGGGGCATGTGGTAAAAATCCATCTCAGGGAAGATCTCCTTTTGATAACCCTCTGTAGTAATACTTTGAACAAAATAGCCGTGTTGATAAAGTAGCCCTACCCCTACAATAGGGAGGTTTAGGTCACTACCACACTTGAGAAAATCCCCTGCTAGTACCCCAAGGCCGCCAGAATAAAATGGAAGGCATTCAGTAAGGCCATATTCTGCTGAAAAATAGGCTACAAATGGCCGCTGTGTATCTTTGAGAAATACAGGCTCCTTTGTTTGATATTCTTTAAATTCCTTATAAACATCATTTAGGAATGCCAAAAAACTTTCATCCTCCTCAAGCTGGGTAAGTCTTTTGTGATTTAGCCGAGAGAGCAGAAGCACTGGATTGTGCCTAGTCTCCTCCCAAAGCATGGGGTCTATGCGGCGAAAAAGGGACCCTATCTTGGGCTGCCAACAATAAATGAGGTTATAAGCAAGCTCTTCAAGATGTGATAGCCGTTCAGGCAAACGTGTAGAGACAGTAAAGGTATGCAACATACCTCCTCCTCTTTTAGAATTCAATGACTTTTACACTAAGAGGGAAATTTTGTCTAGGCCAAAAATAATTCAGATGCCCTAAGCTTAAAACCTGGCAGCATTTCTGAGGTGGCAACTTGAGAACCACTATACTTACCAACTAATATGTAATCACCCCCCCTTAGGCTATAGACCTCAACTGTCTTTTTCTCAGGGTCTATCAGCCAATATTCCCTTATCCCTGCCTTGGCATATTCCAGAAACTTCTCAATCCTATCAGTCCTTTCTGTACTAGAAGAAATCACCTCTACCACAAGGTCTGGGACCCCACAGACCCTTTCACCAATCCGGTCACTATGTTCTTTGCCTATAAAGAAAATATCTGGCTCCCTAATTTTACCTGGCCAAAGCCTTACTGGCAGTGGGGCTATCTGAACTATTCCAAGGTTGTTTTTTTCAACAAATGCCTGTAACCTCAGGAAAAGCCGCTTAAGTGCCTCTTGATGGCTGAATGTTGGGTGTGGTGGCATGACAATTCTCCCATCTGATAGTTCAACATAGCGATTTGTATCTGGCAGAGAGAAATAATCCTCCTCTTTCCACTCCCCTTGAGGTGGGTATAAATTGGCCACCTCTATTGCCAGGTCTTTCTCTATCCCCATGCCCTTAGTCTACCCTAAAGGGTAGAGACCTGCAAGTAAATTTTAATTGCTTAGAGGTCTATTTGTGATTACTACATATTTTCTCTTCTCTGCCACTAAAAAATAGTCCTTAAATTCAGAGAGGCTATCCCTATTTACTACACAAAATATACGCCTATCTTCTTTCCACTGCTCAAAGAATTCCTCGACACTGAGCAGAAACTCACGGTAGCTAGGGCTATCCTCAAATTGGGTCTCCCTTGATACCCCAACCAATACTACCCTCCTGCCTACATAAAAGGGCAGACTGCGCAGGTAACATCTATATTGGGCTACCATATCCTCTGGCCTTGCCAGTGCCTTGATCTCCCTTCCCAGGCCTGCATAGATATTAAGTGGTAATCTGTTTGCAAAAAAGAGGAAAGGGATGCAGATACTTGCAACTAGTGCTATCAATATATAAAAATTTAGAATAGCCTTTTTCTTCTTTAATGCAATGTAGCCCAAAACCGTTAGGCCAGAAAGTATAAATCCCTCTATCAGCCATAGGGATCTAAGTTGTCTCCACTCAGAAAGATGTTTTGGAAGTGGTATTATTTGGGCAGCATTACCAAAGGAGATAATTGCCAAGATCAAGATCACTGTCCACATTATCCTATCTATTAACAGCCCATTTTCCCTTCTGCCCCACCAACTTGCCAATAATATGGCCAAGGGGGGAAGGGAAGGCATGATATAAAATGGTAATTTTGTCCTCATTAGAGAAAAGATGATGATTGGGATAATCATCCACAATATAAGGAGGAGATTCTCCTTCTTTAGATGAAAAATGCTGCTTCCCAGTGCAGGGATTGAATAGATTGTCCAAGGAAATATCAACCCAGGTAAGATACATAGGTAATAATACCAAGGGTGTGGGTGCCCCATGCCACCTGACCTAAGCCTTGAAAGGAGCTGAACATATAAAAAATAGGAAAAGAGCCCCCTATTTTTTAAACAGACAATTATATACCAAGGAAAGGCAATCAAGGAAAAGATAAGGATACCCTTTTTTATTTGAAATTCCTTTATCCTCTTTATTTGTCCACTTAGAATAAGATAGGCTATGGCAATTGTGCCCACCAAAAATGGCCCAACTGGCCCCTTTATGAGGCTGCTTATGCCAAGGACTGCCCAGAGCCAAAGGGGGGAGATACTCTTTTTTTCCCACTGCCACAGAAGATAGACAGAAAGCACTATAGAGGCCAAAAGGTAGACATCTGTAGAGACGATATGTGTAACGGCAATAAATCCTACCATGGAAACTAGTATAAGGCTTGAAAGAACCCCTATTTTTTTATCAAACATAGAACTTGAAAGCAAAAATGTAACAGTTAAGATCAAAAGCCCGGCTATACCCAAGAAAGATCTTGCCCCCCACTCATTGTAGCCAAAGATGTGATAGCCCATGGCCGTGATCCAATAGGTAAGTGGGGGTTTGTGGAAGTGTTTAATATAGTTTAGGCGAGGTGTGATAAAATTACCGGTCTTTGCCATCTCATAAGAGATCTCTGCATAGCGTGCCTCTGTGGTCTCAAAGAGGCCATAGCTTCCTAAATGGAAAAATAAAAAATATATACAAATTATTAAAAGAAGGGGAATATGGATCCAGATTATATTGCGGCCCATTCCTTATCCTTTAAATAACATCAGATTTCTTAAAGGATTGCCCTAAGACAAACATATTTCCCCCTCTTTATGAATAAAAGACACTTTTAGGAGAGTAAATTAAAAGCAAATAACCTGTTTTGCCTCAGATATCCATTCTGCCAATTCTGTAATCTTTGCCTCAGGTATTCCCTCAAAATAAGGGTGTCCCTTATAAATTCCACATCTTACCTTACATGTCCCACAAGCCTTTATTGGGACACCCTTGTCCCTTAGGTCTTTTAACATCTTTCCTAAATCAAAATACCCTTCAGGGGGTTTTACTACTTCACGGCATAGGTCAACAGCATCATTTTGCAAAAAAATAGCTATTTTTGAACCTTGATTCAAAAGTGCATCTGCAAGCCTTAGACCATTCCAAGTAACATCTGTACCATCATAAGGGTTTCTATTAAAGATAAGCAAAATATCCATTCTATATCCCCCCTTTCTTTTTTGCATACTTTGCTGCCTCTAAACCCGCAATACACCCCTCCCCCACTGCCTTGGCCACTTGAAAGGGGGGTCCGCATATATCACCAGCTGCATAGATACCAGGGACATTTGTCTGTTGTTTTTTGTCTGTAACAATATAGCTAAAGTGTTCCTTATCTAGCTCTACACCCAGCCGTACCACAAGTTCAATGGCACCCTTTGCCCCCAATTCAATAAATATCCCTTCTACATCAATCCTTTCTCCATTATCTAAGACAACCCCCTCTACTGCCTTCCCCCCCACTATCTCCTTTACCCACCTCCCTTTATACCATATAATCTGACTCTCCTCTATCTGCCTCCTTAATGCCTCGCTTATATCTGATGCCTTGCTTATGAGGTATACCCCCTTTGCGATAGAGGCAAGGGTAAGGGCCCCAGTTGCCGCTGCACTCCCATTGCCCACTACTGCTACCGTTTTCCCCCTATAGAAGAATGCATCGCAATCTACACAATAGCTTACCCCCCTTCCTATAAACTCCTTCTCCCCTGGCACCTTTAGCCCCTTTTTTGAGACGCCCATTGCCAGAATGATGGCCTTTGCCAGGATATGCCTTCCCCCTTCTGTGATTACCTCATATAAATTGTCTCTTTTTATTATCTCTATTGCATCCTCATCTATAAAGGATGCCCCAAACCCCTGTGCCTGACTCCTCCCCTCGGCAAGCATCTCTTCCCCAAGGATGGGTCCCTTTAAAAAACAATAATTTTCAATGTGTGCCCTATATAGGCTACTTGCCCTAGTACGCCCTAATAAGATCACCTTTGCCTTCCTTCTGCTGGCATGGATGGCTGCCTGAAGGCCTGCTGGGCCTTGGCCAATGATAACTACATCAGATTCTTCCAACATTTTTCTTTACCTCCAAGATCAAGTCTGAGACCTCCCTTAAGGCACCATGGCCACCCATCCTCATTGTTACATAATCTGCCTTTTTTCTAACCTCGGCAGGGGCATTGGATACAGTAATGGCTATCCCTACCTTTTCAAATAGCTTTGCATCGGGAAGGTCATCCCCCATATATGCCAATTCATCCCTATTATATCCCTTTTGTCTTATAATCCTTTCTAATACCTCCTCTTTATTCTTTACGCCCAAAAATATATCCTTAATCCCCAATTGTTGGCACCTCCTCTGTACTGCCTCAGAGAAGTATGAAGAGACCACAGCTATCTCCACACCCACCTCCATTAGCCTCTTTATCCCTATACCATCATGGACATGAAAACACCTTATATCATTTCCCCCATCCCCATAATAGATAGAGCCATCTGTCCACACCCCATCCACATCTGTTAAGAGAAGTTTGATCTTTTTAAGCCTTTTAAGTAGATTGAAATAATCCCTAAACATCCCTTATAGCCTTGTGTATAGATATAAGCCCCCTCAGCAATTGTTCTAGTCCATCTAAAGGCAGGGCATTTGGGCCATCACAAAGGGCATGATCGGGTGCCTCGTGGACCTCCATAAAGACGGCATCTACCCCAACGGCTACAGAGGCCCTTGCCAGATGGGGTACAAACTCCCTCTGTCCCAAAGACCTCCCCTGCCCTGCACCTGGGAGCTGGACACTGTGGGTGGCATCAAATACTAAAGGATAACCAAACTCTTTCATAATTGCCAGTGATCTAAAGTCCACCACTAGGTTTTGATAACCAAAACACGTCCCCCTCTCTGTAATAAGTATATCCTCATTCCCCCGGGAGGTAATCTTTTCAATAACATACTTTATGTCCCATGGGGATAAAAATTGCCCTTTTTTTACGTTTATAGGGAGCTTTGTATCTGCTGCTGTAAGGATAAGCGTTGTCTGCCTACACAAAAAGGCAGGGATCTGGATGATATCTAAGACCTTAGCTGCCTCTTCCACCTCCCTAACACAGTGGACATCAGAGATTATGGGAATATTTAGTTCTTCCTTTATATTATTCAAAATCCTAAGGCCTTCCCTAAGCCCTGGCCCACGATATGAGTGGACCGATGTCCTATTTGCCTTGTCATAAGAGCTTTTAAAGATGAAGGGAATATCCAGTCTCTCTGTCAATCCCTTTAAGAATTTTGCGATCCTAAATGTAATTTCCTCTGTCTCAATCACACATGGCCCAGCAATGAGTACCAATCTTTCCCCACCAACCTCAATCTTTCCTATTTTTACAACCCTCTTTTTACTTCCCATGTTTGTAATCTAAGGCCGCCTTTATAAATGAGCCAAATAAAGGGTGAGGTTTCATGGGGCGGGATTTGAATTCTGGGTGAAACTGGCAGCCCAAAAACCAGGGGTGCCCTTTAAGCTCTATGATCTCTACCAACTCTTCATCAGGGGAGAGCCCACTAATTACCATACCGTTTTCCAAGAAGGATTGACGATATTTATTATTGAATTCGTAACGGTGCCTATGCCTTTCAGAGATTTTGATGTGTTTGTAAGCCCTTTGGGCAAGCGTGCCCCTTTTTAGGATACAGGGGTAGGCCCCCAAGCGCATAGTGCCACCTTTGTCTGTGTACTCATCCCTCTTTTGGACGGTACCACCACGACTATCATACCACTCCTTCATAAAATATATTACAGGGTGGGCTGTATTTGGATCAAACTCTGTGCTATTTGCCCCATTTAACCCTATTACATTCCTTGCAAATTCAATTGTTGCAAGCTGCATACCAAGGCATATACCAAAGAATGGAACCATATTCTTGCGCGAATATTCAATGGCCATTATCTTGCCCAAGGTGCCACGCTTTCCAAAACCCCCAGGCACCAAGACCCCATGCACATCTTTGAGGAGGGGCTCTGCCCCCCTCTTTTCTATCTCCTCTGCCTCAATATATTTGAGTAATACATGGCAGTCATTTGCTACCCCACCATGTGTAAGGGCCTCGTGTAGGCTCTTATAGGACTCCTTTAGACTAGTATACTTCCCTACAATGCCAATCTTTACCTCATCTTTTGGGTGTTTTATTTTATAGACCAGTTCCTTCCATGCCTCTAGCCTTGGTTCTCGTGTCCAGATATTTAACAATTTTACAATCTTCTCATCTAACCTCTCCTTATGAAATACCAAAGGGACCTCATAAATAGTCTCCACATCCTTTGCCGTGATTACCGCATCCTCATCGACATTACAGAAAAGGGAGATCTTTTTTTTGATTTGAGAAGGCAAAAATCTGTCTGTTCGACAGAGGATGATATCTGGCTGGATGCCGATTTCACGGAGTGCCTTTACACTGTGCTGAGTAGGTTTTGTCTTAAGCTCCCCTGCGGTCTTTATATATGGCACAAGTGTGAGGTGGACATATATCGCATTTTCCTTGCCTACATCAAGGCGAAATTGCCTAATGGCCTCCAAGAATGGTAGCCCTTCAATGTCTCCTATCGTCCCCCCAACCTCTACAATGACAATATCATAGCCATCTGCCACACTCAAGATGGCCCTTTTTATCTCATCGGTAATATGGGGCACTACCTGTACTGTTCCCCCTAAGTAGTCACCACGACGCTCCTTGAGTATTACAGAGTAATAGATCTTCCCTGATGTATAATTGTTGTCTTTCCCCATTGTGGTTGAGGTAAAGCGCTCATAGTGTCCTAAATCCAAATCTGTCTCTGCACCATCATCTGTTACATAGACCTCCCCATGTTGAAATGGGTTCATAGTCCCTGGGTCTACATTGATATAAGGGTCTAACTTTTGAAATGTGACCTTTAGTCCCCTACTTTCCATGAGGGCACCAATGGCCGCGGCCGCCAGCCCCTTTCCTAGAGAAGATAGTACACCCCCTGTAACAAAGATAAATTTTGCCCTTCTTTTCCTAAATTTTGCCCCCATTATTATGCTTTTTTATATCACTGTTGAGAGGATTTGCAAGGCGGCCTGTGGGATGGCACTAGCAATTAGATTCCCTAAATTTGTAAAGGACTCCTATCCTTCTTATATTCTCTATATTCATTAAGATTGCAATAAAAAGGATTGTTAAAAGGGGCTTATTTATCAAGGCACCAATAAATATAATAAATATCCTAATATCACGTCCTATTCTAAGGTAGTGTCCATCTGCCTTTTTCCTCATTAGCCCATCATATTTGTCAGCTGTATAGCTATTTACAAATGTGCCTGTAATTGCCAAAAAACCAATAACAAGGGAAAGAGGGCTTGGAATTAAAGAATAGGCATACCAGGTAAGGCCACCAAGGAGGAATGCATCTGCATAACGGTCTAGGACAGCATCAAGCCATTTTCCAAAATCACTTTCCATGTGTTTTAGTCTTGCAACCTCACCATCGCAACCATCAATAATAGAAGACATTTGGGCAAGGACTGCCCCTGTGGCAAGATTGATATAGCCGCCTAAAAAGAAAAACAATGAGGCTATTAAAGAAAGGATAAAAGAGAATATGGATATCTGATTTGGTGTGACATTTGTCTTCAAAATATATTTTGTTATCTTAAGCGAGAGCCACCTATTTATGTGCCTTGATATAGGGCCATCAGAGGGCTTCTTTAGCCTTTCTGTCAAACACCTCTGTGCCTTTTTAAAGGCCTTTTCATCATCTACATCTATCCAAAAGGCATCCTTTATATCAAATGGCCTAACCTTCCCCCTCTTTGCCAACAATCTTATTGATGCAGAAAGGGAACCCTCACCACTGCAGGCAATGGCCTCCTCTATCACATCAAAGATTACAGGTGAGCAGAGAAAAATGCCAGTATCATAGGCATTATATTCCTTAATATCCTTTCCTATGTCTACAATCCTCCCATCTCTTACAAGGACTTTGGTAACATCTTTGATATCGACTAGGCAATTTGAGTTCGTATTGTAATCAGTAGCCAATATGACCTCACCATCCTGAATCTGTAAATCTTTC
>JAGGTC010000208.1 GCA_021163945.1 Deltaproteobacteria bacterium
ACCTCCAGCAGAGGATGTCCCGGAACCCTCATTCCGATTTTCCCTCGAGAAACCAGGAGGCCCGGCGCACGGCCGGTCGCCTTGAGTACCACAGTGAGAGCCCCTGGCCAGAAAGCATCGATGAGTTTGCAGGCATCATCGCCGATTTCAGCCACTTCCCGCAGATCCATTGATCGATTGGGAAAGAGAACGAGGGGCTTGTCCTTCGGACGCCTCTTTACCTCATATATCCTCTGAATGGCATCCGGATTCCTGGCATCGGAGACAAGCCCGTACACGGTATCGGTCGGAACAGCCACCACCCCCCCTTTCCTGAGGACATCGATGACTCGAGAATACCTCCTCATTTATCTTTTCAACTGAAAACCAAAAAACAAGGCGGGATATTTAACCAGAGGTACGGCAAGCTCTATGGTCAGGCCGAAGGGAACCCAGCCCAGCTGGTTGTCCTGGACTGGCCTCCTTTTGAGATCGACTCCCACAAAAAGCGAATGAAAATACTTGAACTCCTGCACGTCTTCTATCTTTATGTCGCTATTGGCCAGCTTTCTGTAATCGGGGCTCCTCAAAAAGGTCCAGCCGAAATATACGGCCGAATAGCTCGAGAGCATCCTGGAAAAGATGAGATCAGATCTCAAAGATATCCCCTGGGCGACAGGGTGATAGCCTATGGAAAAAGCGGCAGCACCGCTCATGGGCGTGACAGTTTCATCGAGAAACCTGAATTTGCCGAAAGGACCTATTCCCTCTCCGAGAGACCCTCTGAGACCAAAATTCAGTCCAGGGGAGCACCATAAACCAGGTATCCACCCAGATTCGGCGTCACGAAAGCACCATAACCTTTTTCTTTTGAAGCGTCTTTGTCCGATTTATTGAAATAAACGGGCATGTTGGCGTAAAAACCATATTTAACCTCTCCGGGCGGAACTGTCTGAACGGTCTGGAAGGTGCCGAAAAAACAGCCGGCGTTCAGAAGGAATAACAGAGAAATCCCTGAGATAAAAAATGCCCTCATAATCCCCCCTTTATTTTCAAAAACAAAGCCCACGACCGGATTCGAACCGGTGACCTCGTCCTTACCAAGGACGTGCTCTGCCTCCTGAGCTACGTGGGCCTAGAGCGGGAAACGGGATTCGAACCCGCGACCCTCAGCTTGGAAGGCTGATGCTCTTCCACTGAGCTATTCCCGCCCTTTGCAGTGGAGAGGGGAGGATTCGAACCTCCGAAGGCTGTGCCAGCAGATTTACAGTCTGCCCCCTTTGGCCTCTCGGGAACCTCTCCTTGCAAAATAAACACAAGCTGGCGAGGGGATTCGAACCCCCGACCTGCTGATTACAAATCAGCTGCTCTACCGCTGAGCTACGCCAGCCCCTTTATTATACCTTTTATTTAACTCATTTACAACCCAAAAGCAAGCCTTTACTATCATACTTCACACTATTCGTCAAGCCTTGGGTCTGGACAAATTGACCTTGTTAATGATAATGATACTGTGCAGTTTAAAATACAGGCACAGGATGGCCATGCCCGTGCGGGCATTATTCTTACACCCCATGGTATTATTCATACCCCGGTCTTTATGCCTGTAGGGACATTGGGGAGTGTAAAGTCCCTAATCCCAGAGGACTTAAAGGCAATAGGGGCAGAGATCATCTTGGCCAATACATATCATCTTTATTTACGCCCAGGGCACCTGCTTATCAAAAAATTGGGGGGACTTCATAGGTTTATGCATTGGGAAGGCCCACTTTTGACCGATAGTGGCGGTTACCAGATTTATAGCCTGGCCAAGAAGAGGGAGATAAGGGAAGAGGGGGTAGTCTTTAGGTCACACATTGATGGCTCCTCCCACTTCCTCACACCAGAAAAGATAATAGAGATTCAAGACTGTCTTGGTTCAGATATCATCATGTGCCTTGATGAGTGCCCACCCTATCCCATAGACTACAATTATGCCGAAAATTCTCTAAAACTTACTACAAGGTGGGCACTGCAATGCAAATTGGCACATAAAAACAAAAATCAATCACTTTTTGGCATTGTTCAAGGTAGCTTTTATCCCGATCTAAGGGTTAGGGCTGCTCTATCACTTATAGAGATAGGCTTTGATGGCTATGCCATTGGTGGGTTGTCTGTAGGGGAGCCCAAGGAAAAGACATGGGAGGCAGTAGAGGTATGTAATGAGGTACTTCCAAGGGATAAGCCCCGATATGCCATGGGGATTGGACTGCCAGAGGACATACTAGAGGCAGTGAGCCGGGGTGTAGATATGTTTGACTGTGTAGTGCCTACAAGGCATGCAAGGACAGGCACACTGTTTACCAGCTTTGGGAAATTGAGTATAAAGCAGGCCAGATATACTGAGGATGAAAGACCTATCGATGAGGCATGTGATTGTTATGTATGCAAGAATTACAGTCGTGCCTACCTTAGGCACCTCTTTATTTCTAAAGAACTTTTGGCCTATAGACTAAATAGTTACCACAACCTCTATTACTATCTAAATCTTATGGCAGAAATAAGGGAGGCAATTTTTAAAGGAACCCTTGCGGAATTTAAAAAAAAATTTTATGAAAGGCGAAAAGGTAAAGGAGAAGAAAATGCTATTTAATCTTTTTAATCTGGCTTGGGCAATGGGGCCCCCTCCAAAGGGAGAAGGAGGGGGAAGTCTACTGGGGGCTTTTATTCCGCTAATCTTGATCTTTGTAATCTTTTATGTCCTCCTTATCCGTCCTCAACAAAAACAGGCAAAGGCCCATAGAGAATTGGTCAAGAACCTCAAAAAGGGGGACTGGGTGGTTACCTCTGGTGGACTTAGGGGAAGGGTGGTAGGCGTAACAGACACTATAGCTACCATAGAGTTGCCACCTGACAATATAAAGGTGAGGGTTACGAAAAATTATGTTGTTAGCCTTATCAAACCGGAGGAACGTAAGGAACAGTCATGAAGGGCCTCAGGTGGCGAATTTTTCTAATACTGGGCATCCTATTTTTTACCTTGATATATTTGATACCCTCCTTGGTACCTGGTCTTCCAATATGGTGGGGGGATATCTTCTCTACAAAGAAGATACAGCTAGGGCTTGACCTAAAGGGTGGAATTCATCTTATCTTGGAGGTCCAGGCAAAGGAGGCGGTCAAGGCCACTGTAGACCGCCTGGCAGAGGATGTAGAGGATGAATTGAAAAAGGCAAAGATACCATTCCTCACTGTGGAGAGAAAGGGCATTAAAGACATAAACATTCAATTGGTTAGGGAAAGTGATATAGAAAGACTGCAAAACATAGTCAAAAAGGGGTATCCAGAGTTTGATTGGAAGGGGGTAGAAAGCAGGGGAAGGCTTAAGATCGTAAGGTTATCTTTAATGGACAAACGTGTAGAACAGATTGAACACTTGGCTGTCACTCAGGCCTTAGAGACCATCCGCAATAGGATAGATGAGTTTGGGGTAACTGAACCCGATATTAGGGGATGTGGAGGAAATCGAATCTTGGTACAACTTCCTGGGGTAAAAGACCCCCAAAGGGCTATAAATATTATTGGGAAGACGGCAAGGCTTGAATTCAAGTTGGTTGATAATGTCCACAGTCTAGAGGAGGCACTAAAGGGAAATATCCCCCCTGATGACCAGATATTATATGAGGTGAGCATAGACAAAAGGACAGGGCAACAGGTAGAAATCCCCTATTTATTGGAAAAGAGGACACTGCTTACCGGAGATTATATCTCAGATGCCCGTGTATTGATTGACCCTGAAACCAATGAGCCCTATGTAGGCATCTCCTTTAATAAACAGGGGGCAAAGATTTTTGCTAAAATTACAGGTGAAAATGTAGGGCGTAGGCTGGCCATTATATTGGATAACAAGATCCACTCTGCACCCGTAATTAGGGAGAAGATCCCCCGTGGGGAGGCCAGGATTACTGGGGCCTTCACCCTGGAGGAGGCAAAGGATTTGGCAGTAGTACTCAGGGCAGGTGCACTGCCTGCCCCTATCAGGATTTTGGAAGAGAGGACAATAGGGCCCTCTTTGGGGCAAGATTCAATAAAGAAGGGGTTTAGGGCCTCACTCATTGGTGGTGCCTTAGTATTAATCTTTATGATAATCTATTACGCACTATCTGGGGCCATTGCAAATGTGGCACTGTTTTTAAACCTCCTCCTTATAATGGCTGGCCTAGCGGCCTTTCAGGCAACCCTTACGCTCCCAGGGATTGCTGGGATTGCCCTGACAATAGGGATGGCAGTAGACGCAAACGTCCTTATATTTGAGCGGATCAGAGAGGAACTCAGATTGGGAAAGACGCCAAGGGCGGCCTTGGATGCTGGTTATGGAAAGGCATTTTGGACTATATTTGATGCAAATATGACCACACTTATTACTGCCCTCATCCTATTTCAATATGGGACAGGCCCAATACGTGGATTTGCCATAACCCTGAGTCTGGGCCTCATTGCCAATATGTTTACTGCGATATTCATGACTAAGGTCATTTTTGATATTCTGGTCTATAGACTAAGATTAAAACGTTTGAGCATATAAGATGGGAATAGAATTTATTAAACCAGGTATAAATATAGATTTTCTTGGTAGAAAAAAGTGGGCATTTTTTATCTCTTTTATGTTAATTCTTTTTGGACTTACCTCACTCATTATCAAAGGGGGGCCTAGGTATGGTATAGACTTTACTGGAGGGACGATAGTGCAGGTAAGGTTTAAAGGGCCTGTCTCTGCAGATACGATTAGAACCGCACTTAAAAAGATAAATCTTGGTGGGAGTGCTGTTCAACCATTTGGTCCAGGGGGTATTGAATATCTAATTCGTGCCAAACAGACCAGTGGAGAGCTAAAGAGATTGGCCGAAAAGATAAGAGAGGTATTAGAGGAAAGATTGGGTAAGGGAAGTGTAGAGATTAGGCGAGTTGAGATGGTTGGGCCAAAGGTAGGTAAAGATTTAAGAAAAAAGGCCCTTTTGGCCTTATTTTATGCAATTTTGGCTATTGGTATCTATATCTCAGGAAGGTTTGAAATGAAGTGGGCAGTAAGTGCAGCGGTTGGCATCTCACTCCTGACCATAGTCTACCTCCTATCCCTATTTGATGTCTCCTTAAGCCTTTTGGTAATAGGGGCCTTTGTTGCTACCTTGGTCTTATACATCATCCTAGACCTAAGATTTGCCTTGGGGGCAATAATTGCCTTAATCCATGATGTCTTTATAACTGTTGGCATCTTCTCACTGACAAATAAAGAGATAGATCTGCCTATCATTGCTGCCCTATTGACCATTATGGGTTATTCCTTAAATGACACCATTGTGGTATTTGATCGTATTAGAGAGAATTTAAGAAGGTCCTATAAAGAGAAATTCTCTAATATAATCAATCGAAGCATCAACGAGGTTCTAAGTAGGACCGTCTTGACCTCATTCACCACATTGTTGGTCTTGATTGCGCTTTTTATCTGGGGTGGGGAGGTCATCCACAATTTCGTATTTGCCCTCCTCATAGGTGTTATAGTAGGGACATATTCCTCTATCTTTATAGCCAGTCCTACATTGGTGGCATTAGAGGAAAGGAGATATGTTTTTAAAAGGGCAAAAAATGGATAAAAAAATAAAATCTACTCTTTTTATCTTAATTTTACTTATGCTAATCTTCTCTCCAAATATCTCTTTGGCACAGGATAAGGAGATTATAGAGTTTCCCGAGACAATAGAGGCAGTTGGCTATCTAAAACCGAAGCCCGAAAGTTGTGCTGGGAAGATCTTAAAGGCATCAGGGGTGGATAGGAGCGTTTTAGGAAAGGGAGATGAGGTATTTTTACAATTTGGCCAAAAAAGGCCAAAGGTAGGTCAGCAATATTTTATCTATCGTACCTCTGCGGTCAACAGATTAGGGTACATACACTATATACTAGGGGTCCTAAAGATAGAAAAGATTTATAAAGAGGTAGTAATGGGTAAGATCATCCGTAGTTATGACGCAATCCATATAGGGGATTGTGTTATGCCTTATTATCCTATACCTAGAAAAATTAAGATATTAAAAGAAAAACCCTCTATTAAAGCTACTATTGTAGCAAGCAGGGAGGGTGTAACGGAGATAGGTTGGCCTCATATTGTTTACATAGATGCGGGGAGCAAAGATGGTATAAAGATAGGGCATATCTTGAATGTCTATCGCAGACAGCCACCACCCCTTCCCCTGGCATATTTGGGGCAATTGCTTGTAGTCTATGTTACACCAGAAGGCGCCACCGCCTTTATACTTAAGTCACTGGAACCCTTCCACCTTGGTGATATAGTAAAATAAAAAATGTTAAAATCACATATCAAGGATTGGCTTGCCTTAAGCTTTATCCCTGGTTTGGGAAAGCGCACCTATCTAAAGTTATTAGAGGAATTTGGACATCCAAGGGCTGTATTAGAGGCAAAAGAACAGGCATTAAAGAGGGCCTCTCTAGGTGAAGGACTTATAAGGGCTATAAAGGGCTATGACTGGCACAAAGAGGTAGAGAGGGAATTGGAGAGGATCTCCAATCTAAACATCAGATTTATTACCTATCATGACAAAAATTATCCCTCCCTCCTAAAGGAGATCCATGACCCACCCCCATTCCTTTATGTAAAAGGGGATGTGGAGATACTCAACAGGCCAATGATAGCCATAGTTGGGTCGCGCCTTGCCAGTGTATATGGGCTTAAGATTGCTACAAATTTGGCCCTTGAACTTTCAGGCCTTGGTATTATCGTTGTAAGCGGCCTGGCAAGGGGCATTGACACCGCTGCCCACCAGGGGGCAATAAGGGCAGGGGGAAAGACTATTGCCGTTTTGGGCTGTGGGATAGACATAGTTTATCCTAGGGAGAACAAAAGGCTTTATGAAAAGATCCCTGAGGCTGGGGCACTGATTTCAGAATTCCACTTAGGGACACCACCAGAGGCAAAGAACTTTCCTGTCAGAAACAGAATCATAAGTGGCCTTTCCCTGGGTGTAATAATAGTAGAGGCAGCAAAGAGGAGTGGGTCTTTGATTACGGCAAGGCTGGCATTAGAACAAGGTCGTGAGGTATTTGCCGTGCCTGGCCAGATTGACTCCTTTAGGAGCGAGGGTACACACAAACTTATTAAACAAGGGGCAAAATTGGTTGAAAAGGTAGAGGATGTATTGGAGGAGATAGGACAGTTTCAGGATTTATATAAGAAAAAGGAGGAGACAATTCAATTAAACCCAGGGGAAGAGGAGATATTTCTACTTTTAGATACGCCAAAATACCTTGATGAGCTGGCACAGCAGCTAAAAAGGCCAATTGGAGAGGTCTCATCAAGGCTTATGACCATGGAGATAAGGGGGTTAGTAAGGCAGTTGCCTGGAAAGCAGTATGTAAAGAGGTTCTAAAATGAGAGAAAAGTTACTGATTGTTGAATCTCCTACCAAGGCAAGGACATTAAGGAGGTACCTTAGGGAATTTGAGGTCGAGGCCACCCTTGGACATGTAAAGGACTTGCCAAAGAATGAGCTAGGAGTGGACATAAAACACAACTTTAAGCCCTCCTATACAATAATCCCAGGCAAGGAAAAGGTTGTTGCAAGACTAAAAAAAATGGCTCAAAGAGTAAAAGAGATCTATTTAGGCCCTGACCCAGACCGTGAGGGGGAGGCAATTGCCTGGCATGTAGCACAGGAGTTAAACGGCAAGAGGGACATTAAAAGGGTCTTGTTTCATGAAATTACCCCAAGGGCAGTAAGGGAGGCCATCAAGTCCCCTACAAAATTGGATGAAAACAAATTCAATTCACAACAGGCTAGGCGCATCTTGGACCGATTAGTTGGTTATAAAATCTCACCCCTTTTGTGGGAGAAGGTAAGGCAGGGGCTTTCTGCCGGGCGTGTCCAGTCTGTTGCCCTAAGGCTTATATGTGAGAGGGAGCGTGCCATCCAAAAATTCTGCCCCAAGGAGTATTGGGAGATCATAGTAAGGCTTCTGGGGCAAGAACCGCCTGTCTTTGAGGCAAAACTTGCTAAAATCAATGGGAAAAAAATAGATATCCCTACAGGGGAAGAGGCCAAAAGGATAGTAGATGCACTAAAAAAGAGGCAATTTTTGGTCTCAAAGATAACACTTGATGAAAAAAGGCGTTATCCCCCTCCCCCCTTTACTACAAGCCTACTTCAGCAAGAGGCAGCAAAAAAACTAAAGTTTACTGCCCAAAGGACTATGCTTATTGCCCAACAGCTTTATGAAGGCATCCCTTTGGGGAAAGAGGGAAATATCGGCCTAATTACATATATGCGTACTGATTCAGTAAGGGTCTCAAGGCTTGCTATAGATGAGGCAAGAAGATTCATAAATGCCCACTTTGGAGAAGGTTATCTCCCTGAGGCCCCAAATATCTATAAAAACAAAAAACATGTCCAGGATGCCCATGAGGCCATCAGACCAACCTCTGTCTATAGAACGCCTGATTCTGTAGCCCCTTATCTTAACAGGTCTCAATATGCCCTCTATGAGCTTATATGGAAGAGGTTTGTCGCCAGTCAAATGGGCCCTGCCATATACGAACAGACCACCATTGATATTAGTGCGGGTGAATATCTATTTCAGGCAAAGGGGAGTGTACTAAGGTGGCCAGGATTTAAGCACCTTTACAAGGAAGAAAAGGAGAAGGAGACCTCACTTCCAAAGTTAAGGGAGGCAGAGGTACTCAGTTTAAAGGAGGTTGTCCCTAAGCAACACTTCACAAAACCACCCCCTCGCTACACCGAGGCCACCTTGATTAAAGAACTGGAAGAAAAGGGGATAGGAAGGCCTAGTACCTATGCTGTGATCATCTCTACAATCTTAGAGAGGAAATATGTGGTTAGGGAAAAGGGGCAATTTAGACCTACAGAGCTTGGGCTCTTGGTCACTGACCTATTGGTGAAGAATTTTCCTGATATTATGGATGTATCCTTTACTGCCCACATGGAGGAAGAACTGGATGAGATAGAGGAGGGAAAGGTAAAGTGGGTAGAGACATTAAAGAAATTTTACAAGGTCTTTGAAAAAAACCTAAAAAAGGCGCAAGAGAATATGACAAGCATAAAATCTACTGGTCTTCCAACAGATATTGTCTGTGAGAGGTGCGGGCATCCTATGGTAATCAAGTGGGGTAAAAATGGGGATTTCTTGGCCTGTTCAAATTATCCCAATTGCAATAATATCAAGGAATTCACCCGTGATGAAAAGGGGAATATCATTGTCTTGGGAGAGACAGAGGAGAGCTGCCCAGAGTGTGGGAGCCCACTAGTACTGAGGAGGGGGCGTTATGGCCTATTTTTGGCCTGCTCTGGTTATCCCAATTGCCATTTTACAAAGAAGATAGAAGAGAAGACAGAAGATCAATTGGGCAATTGCCCCCTTTGTGGTAAACATTTAGTGATAAAGAGAAATAAAAAAGGGATAAGATTCATTGCCTGTTCCAATTACCCTAACTGCAAATATACCTCTTCCCTTAAAAAAAGATAATCAAGACAGGAAAAACCTTATTAAGATAAAGGCCCAAAGGATGGACAGGATACCACTTATAATAAATGGCATGGAATAGCCAAATTGTTGATTGATAATGCCTGCAATAGTAGCACCAAAAAATGTAGCCCCTGTCCTTATACTAAAGAGTAGGCCAGAATGGCCACCAAGCCGCCCTGAGGGAAAGAGTAGGGAGGTAAGTAGGGTCACCTCTAAGAGCATTAGACTATCACCACTGGTATGGGCTAAACGGGTCAGAACAAAGGATCTATATGTAGATGTTAGGCCAGTAATGCCTTGAAATATGCCAGAAACAAACAAGGAGATAGCCAACCAGAAAAATGCATTTTTTTTAAGACCTTTTATATACCCCAAGGGGGGGAGAGATAATGGCCATCCAGATGCCAATGAAGGTAAAAAAGAGGCCAATATAAAATGACCCTACATTTAGTTTTATCTTCATATAAAGGGAAAGATTTGTCCTTTCCACACCAAAGTGGATGCCCAAGATTAAGGTGGTCACAATAAGCATTAAGACAGATGGGCTCTTTAGATCCTTGTAATAGTCTTTAAACAAAAAGACAGAAGAGGGGATATCTGGCAGGAGGGATACACTTACAATAAGGACAATGGCCACCAATATGGCTGAATAGAACAGGGTATTTAATGGGAAATAATTTATTAGAATCCCACCACACAAGGGCCCAAGTGCGTATCCAAAGCAACTAGATGCCTGAAAATAGGCAATTTCCCTCTCTCCACTACCTATATATTTCAAAAATAGGCTTGGTAGGACAATGATCAGACCCCCGGCACCAAATCCACCCAAGAAGACGGTCATAAGGATAAGAAGAAATTTTTTGGATACAATCAATGCCAAGAAGTGGAAGAAAAACAATGAAGAGGAGATTAAGAGCAATCTCCTTGATGATAGGCGGTCAGAAAATAGCCCTATGGGGATCATAAGGGACAAAGAGGCAACGGAATAGGAACCAATAATCAAACCAATTTGATCATCCCTAATTCCATAAGATTTTAAAAAAATAGGCAAATAGGCAAAAATCATCCAATAGAGGAAAGAAAAAAGACATTTTGCCACAAGAAATGGAGATATTTTACGCAACATAAATTTTGAGCTTACCTTTTCTAATTGGCCATTTCAAGGAGGCCTTGATTAAACTTATTGACATTATTTAATCAAAGATAAATAATTGAGTAAGAATGAGGTATCTATTTGGCCCTGTTCCCTCCAGGAGGTTGGGTTTTTCACTAGGTATAGATGCCATCCCTTTCAAAACCTGTAGTTTTAACTGCATATATTGTGAACTTGGTAAAACTACACATTTGAGCATAAAACCAAAGGCCTATACAGATCCCTCACACATCTTAAAAGAATTAGAGACATTTTTCAAAAGAGAACACCCACCTGTAGACTATATTACAATTGGTGGCTCGGGTGAACCTACACTAAATGCCAACATAGGTGAGATCATAAGCCAGGTTAAAGGACTTAATATAGCACCAGTGGCAGTCCTTACCAATGGCTCTCTGCTATGGAGAGAGGATGTGGCAAGCCGCCTTTTAGAGGCAGACATCATTTTACCCTCTCTTGATACTGTAAGGCAAGAAACTTTCTTAAAGGTAAATCGTCCCCACCCTGCCCTCAAAATAGAAAGGATTATAATGGGGCTAAAGGAATTTAGAAGGAATTTTTCTGGAAAATTTTGGTTAGAGGTACTCTTTGTAAAGGGGGTAAATGATAAAATCTCTGAAATTTATGAACTAAAGCAGGTACTGGATGAAATTGAACCAGACTGCATTCACCTAAATACGGTTGTACGTCCACCTGCAGAGGATGTAGCCCATGCCCTAAACAAAGAGGAACTAATGAAAATTACAGAAATTTTGGGCAAAAAGGCAACTATAATAGCAGAGTTTAAGGGGAAGGCGGAGGCGAGACTTTCGGTAGGCATTGAGGAAAAGATTCTTGATATGCTAGGCAGAAGACCCTGCACACTAGAAGACATTGTCCATATTTCTGGAATCCATATTAAAGAGGGGATAAAGATATTACAAAATTTAATACATGCAGGCAAGGTAAGGTATCAAGTCTATGAAGATAGGGGATTTTATACAAAAATCCAATAACCTTTATCTTGGTATCGATGTAGGTTCTACAAGTGTATGCACTATAATCTTAGACAAAAATGGGGATATCTTGTTTGAGGACTATCGCCGCATTAGTGGCCAGCCACTTGCCACTGTAGCCAATGTCTTAGAAAAAATAGAGGCCGATTTTTCTTTTGAAGACATCGTCTCCCTCTCCTTTACAGGTTCGGGTGGCAAGGCATTTTTGCCCATCTTAGGTGGTGATTTTATAAATGAGATCATTGCCCATGGAAGGGCAGTAGCACATTTTTACCCAAAAGTAAGGACAGTGATTGAAATAGGGGGAGAGGACTCAAAATTAATCTTCCTCTCACCAAGCCCTGATGGTTATCCCCGCATTGTAGACTTTGCTATGAATACCCTGTGCGCTGCAGGTACTGGGGCATTTTTGGACCAACAGGCGCACAGGTTGGGCATAAGCATTGAAGAGTTTAGCCGTTTGGCATTAGAGGCCAGCTATCCAGCAAGGATTGCCGGACGCTGTGCAGTCTTTGCAAAGTCTGATATGATACACCTGCAGCAGGAGGCAACCCCACTGCCAGAGATTGTGGCTGGCCTTTGCTATGCCCTTGCCAGAAACCTAAAGAGCAACATAGGCCGTGGAAAACCATTCTTAAAACCTATTGCCTTTCAAGGTGGTGTGGCCGCAAACCTTGGGATGAGGCGTGCCTTCTGCGATATCCTCCACCTATCTGAGGAGGAATTGATCATACCAGAACACTTCCTTACCATGGGCGCCATTGGTGCAGCACTTTGGGCATTGGAGAGAAAGAGGAAAAACTATGTATTCCCAGGAGTTGACAAACTATATGAGGCTATTGAGAAAAGGAGAAGAGAGAGGAGGTCGTGGCCACCACTTGAACTTAAAAGGAGTTTATTTAAGAAGGTATTCTCACCTATATCCATAAATAAAGGGGAAAAGGTCAAGGCATATCTGGGCATTGATATAGGCTCTATAAGCACAAACTTGGTGGTGCTGGATGAGGAAAAGAGGCTTTTGTGTAAGAAGTATCTAATGACTGCTGGAAAGCCCCTTGAAGCAGTGAAGCGGGGACTAAAGGAGATCGGAGAAGGGCTTGGGGATAGGTTAGAGATTGTGGGCGTTTGTACTACAGGCTCTGGCCGTTTCTTGGTAGGTGACTTTGTTGGTGCAGATATCATAAAAAATGAGATTACTGCCCAGGCAGAGGCAGCAGTAGAGATCTATCCAGAGGTAGATACTGTCTTTGAGATAGGGGGGCAAGACTCAAAATTCATCCGCTTAGAAAATGGCACAGTCGTAGACTTCCAAATGAATAGTGCATGTGCTGCTGGCACTGGCTCATTCCTAGAGGAACAGGCAGAGGGATTGGGGGTGTCCATTGCAGGTGAATTTGGAGATCTGGCCCTCTCTGCAAAGTGCCCCGCCCCCTTGGGTGAGCGTTGCACTGTTTTTATGAAGTCAGACCTGGTTCACTACCAACAAAGGGGAGCATCAAAGGAAGACCTCGTGGCTGGTCTCTGTTATGCCATTGCCCAAAATTACCTAAATAAGGTAGTGGGAAATAGGAAGATTGGGAAAAATATCCTATTTCAGGGGGGAGTTGCTGCCAATAAGGGCGTTGTAGCTGCCTTTGAGAGGCTTTTGGGCAAATCCATTGTAGTACCAGAACATCACGAAGTAACAGGGGCAATAGGGGCAGCCCTCCTGGCCATGAAGGAGAGAAACTGGGAAAAAACAAGATTTAAGGGCTTTGAGCTGGCCCATGTAAGATATTCTATCAATACATTTGTTTGCAAGGCCTGCCCCAATCGCTGTGAGATAAAAAAGGTAAGCATTGAGGGGGATAGACCACTCTTCTATGGAGGTAGATGTGAGAAATATGAGGTCTCACGCCGTGATTATAAGATAAGAGGGGTCTTAAATCTAGTAAGAGAAAGAAATGATTTGGTAAGGAGATATTCCAAGATTGAGGAAGGTGGCACAATAGGGATACCTATGGTCTTCTTCTTCCATGACTTGTTGCCCTTCTTTAGCACATTACTTAAAGGGCTAGGATTTGGGGCAGTCACCTCTGACCCCACTACCAAGGAGACTGTAAAGGAGGGTATAGAGACAGTCATTGCTGAGACTTGCTATCCTGTAAAGGTAGCTCATGGTCAGGTAAGTAACCTGATTAAAAGGGGTATAAAATATATATTTGTGCCATCTATCATAGACTTACCCCCAATCCATAAAGAATTCTCTCAAGGGATGCTTTGTCCATACGTAGAGGCACTGCCTCATATGTTAAAGGCAGCATTTCCATTTAAAAAACTTGGGGTAAAACTTATAGACCCCGTTTTGTACCTGGGTCGGAGGGGATGGTATAGGAAGGAGAGTATCAGAAACATAGCAAAGTCCCTAAAAGTAAGTACTAAAGAGGTAGAAAGGGCATGGGAAGAGGCAGAGATTGTGCAGTCTGAATACCAAAGGGCATTGAGGGAACGGGGGAGGGCTGTCTTAGAAGGGCTTAAAGACGATGATATAGCTATTGTCATTGTAGGGAGGCCATATAATAGTTTTGATGATGGCGTAAACCTGCGTATCCCACAAAAGCTGGCAAAAAGGGGTGTAACGGTACTGCCCTTAGATGCACTCCCACTTTCTGAGATAAAGGAAATTGATTATATGAAGGATTTTTATTGGCATTATGGACAAAATATACTTTCGGCAGCAAAGATTATAAGGGAAGACAAAAGACTCTATGCAGTCTATATAACAAATTTTGCCTGTGGGCCAGATTCCTTTATCCTCCACTTCTTCAGAGAACAGATGCAGGGAAAGCCCTTTTTGGAGATAGAGATTGATGAACACAGTGCAGATGCAGGCATAGTAACCCGCTTAGAGGCCTTTTTAGATAGCATAAAGGGGAGAAAGAGGCCCCCATCAGAAGAGAGAAAGATCTCAATCTTGAGATATTCTCGTTATGAAAGAAGGGTCTATATCCCTTATATGTGTGACCATGCATTTGCACTTCAGGCAGTATTTGAGGGCTGTGGGGTCCCGGCAAAGGTACTCCCACCATCTGATGAAAGGAGCCTAGAATTGGGTAGGAGCTTAAGCTCTGGTAAGGAGTGCTACCCCTGTATCCTCACCACAGGGGACATGGTCAAGATGACACAGATGCCAGACTTTGATCCAAAGCACTCTGCATTTTTTATGCCCTCTGGCAGTGGCCCATGTAGGTTTGGGCAATATCATAGGTTCCAGCGCATTGTCTTAGACAAATTAGGATATCATGAGGTACCCATCTATTCCCCCAATCAAGATGGAAGCCATTATGAAGAGCTAGGCATGGTAGCAAATGATTTTATTCGCTGGAGCTGGAAAGGGCTTGTCAGTGTGGATCTGCTAAGTCAGCTTTTGCGAACTACAAGACCCTATGAAGAGAATCCTGGTGAGACAGAAAGGGTGTATAGAGATAGCCTGAATGAAATTTGCCATTGTCTAAGAGAAAAAAGGGAACCTGCCATGGTCTTGGAGGGCATAGTTAAGAAATTTAAAGAGATCCCAAAGACTGAAAAGAAAAGGCCACCTATTGGAATTGTTGGCGAGATATATATCCGTTTTAATCCATTTGCAAATGAAGACATTGTGAAGCAGATAGAGGATTTGGGCGGTGAGGTATGGATGCCACCCTTTGGGGAATGGATATTCTATACAAATCACACAGCCATTTTGCGTGTCTGGAGACAGAGATATGTGAAGAGGCTTTTGCGTTTACTTTTCATTAACTTTATCCAGCATAAAGAAGAACATAAGTTGAGGTCTGCATTAAGAAGTGGTTTAAAGGATGGAAAGGAGCCATTTATCTTTAGAATGCTCTCTTGGGCAAAACCCTATCTAGACCCTGCATTTGAGGGGGAGGCTGTACTCTCTATTGGAAAGACAATCGATTTTTTGAGAAAGGGGGCCGTTGGGATTATCAATGTAATGCCATTTACATGCATGCCAGGCACAATAGTGCAGGCAATACTAAAAAGGGTAAAGGAGGAGCATGGAAACTTCCCATGCCTAAATCTGATATTTGATGGGCAGGGAAGGACAAACATTCAGACAAGGCTAGAGGCATTCATGCACCAAGTCCAGCAATTTTATAAATCCAGGTTTGATTAATCAAATTTAAATCCCTTTTGGTTAAAGAGCCTCAAGCACGCATTTACTACCTCAGGATCATAGAGGATACCCTTATTTTTTGAGATTTCCTCTAGTGCCTTATCTATGCCATAAGCTGGTCGGTAGGGTCGATGAGAGGACATGGCCTCAACCACATCTGCCACAGCTAAAATCCCTGCTTCAAGGAGGACATCTTTTCCGCAAAGGCCTTGAGGATATCCTGAACTATCCGTCTGCGCTCTGTAATGTCTGATAAGGTTCCTATTACAGCCGGTCTTCCCTGGTATATTGTTCGAGAGCCATAAACCTCTACGTGGATGATTTCTTTATTCTTTGTTATCCCTCTGAAATTATAATGGATAGATTTTACCCTCCTGGATATTCGTCTGCGCAGAGCCTTCTCAACCACTGGCCAATCCTCTTGCAGAGTCAGATCCCTAGGTCCCCTCTTGCCTATCAACTCCTCAACCCTATAACCAAATATCTCAGCTAATTTAGGATTTACATATCTAAAGATTTCATCCTGTATAAGATAGATACCAACTAGGGATTTCTCGGCTAGACTTCTAAACTTGTTCTCTGACTCCCTCAGCGCCTCCTCTGCCTGCTTATGCTCAGTTTCTGACTTCTCCAATTCTGCAATCCGCCTTCGCATTTCTGCCAATTCATTTATAAGTTGCTCTTTTGTCTTATATTTGTCTTTCATCTTATTCACATTTAACCAAAAATTGTCATAATGTCTAGCCATAAAATCATTTTTTTCATTGACAGATAGAAAAAGAGTAAAGTCACAATAATCGCAAACGGGGCTGC
>JAGGTC010000225.1 GCA_021163945.1 Deltaproteobacteria bacterium
AAACTTGCAATGGGCTTACCCTCCCAGATCTCATTTTGTAACCTAAGTAAACTATATAAAATTCTAATACAAGATTCCTCAGTAGGAAATGTCTCCATTACCTTTACCCTTCTTTTTACCTCTTTAAAGCCACGTTCTATGATATTTGTAGTCCTTATATGCCTCCACCTTCTAAATGGGTGTTTCATATAGGCTATGCAGCTATCTAGGTCCTTTTTAATACAATCTACTGAAATAGGCAGTGCTGCTTTTCTCCTGACTCTGTTTTTTCAATATTTTTACATAGGTATCTTGCTTAAGTCTGCCACTTTGAGAAAAAGGTACTTTATCTGAGTAAGAAGTGCCAGGCGGTTTTTTCTTAAGGCATGGTCTTCTACCATGACCATTACATGGTCAAAGAATTTATCAATGGGTACCTTCAGCATGCTCAGTGCCCCTAAGGCCTCATAAAATTTGCCTTTTTTGATCAAGTCTTCTACCTCTTCTTCTATCTTTTGATAGGCCTCATAAAGCCTGTTTTCTTCTTTTGCCTCAAACAATTCTGGTTCAGGTAAGTCATAGATAGGTGTCTCAATAATACGATGAACCCTTTTGTAGGCCATCACAAGGGGCAAAAAATCTTCTGTCTCTTTAAACCTCTTTAGTGCCTCTGCCCTCCTGAAACAGGCCAAAACATCACCATCAAATACACTCAACACTGCATCAACAACCTCAAATGGGTATCCCTCATCTAAGAGTAGATACTGGAGCCTTTGTCTGAAGAAATAATCTATCTTTTCTTTTATCTCTAAAGAAAAACCATGTATATTTAGGCCCATTTCTATAATTTCACCTAGGGGAAATGAAATCTTCTTTAAAATGCGTAAAACGCCAATTGCTTGGCGCCTTAAGGCAAATGGGTCACCCTCCCCTGTAGGGATAAGGCCTATACCAAAACAACCAACAATGCTATCAATCTTGTCAGCTATGGCCAGGAGGCTTCCAATCTGTGTCTTTGGCAGTGTCCCACCTGCTGATATAGGTAGATAGTGTTCAGAGATGGCCTTTGCTACCTCGGGTTCCTCACCACTTTCCCTTGCATATATTTCACCCATAATCCCTTGCAGTTCTGGAAATTCATTCACCATCTCTGTGGTCAGGTCTGCCTTGCAAAGGGTGGCTGCCCTCTCTAATGACTCTATTTTATCCGGGCATATCCTCTCCCCCAATGCCCTTGCCAGCCTTCTAACCCTTTGTACCTTTTCCCAAACAGTCCCCAATTTTTCTTGAAATATAACATGCCTTAGGGCCTCAACCCTCTCTTTAAGTGGAACCTTTAGGTCTTGTTCATAAAAAAACCTTGCATCCTCAAGCCTTGCCTTAAGCACCCTCTCAAGCCCAGTCCTTACAGGCCCTATATCCCTTACAGGCATATTGATTACTGCAACAAAATAGGGCAAAAGCCCCCCTTCTTTATCTACTACGGCAAGGTACTTTTGATGGTGTTTCATTACTGTAATAAGGACAGTCTGGGGTAATCCTAAAAACTTCTCCTCAAATCTCCCCAAGATGGCTACAGGGAACTCTACAAGAAAGTTTATCTGGTCAAGGAGTGCCTCATCCTCCAGTATATAGGCACCTATCTTGGCTACCTCCCTTTCTGCCTCCCTTTTAATCAGTTTTTTTCTCTCCTCATGGTCAACAACAACGTGTGCCTCTTTTAATCTAGAGATATATTCATCTGTATTCTCAATAGGCATCGGCCCCTTTTCTAAAAAACGATGCCCATATGTGTCTCTTCCTGAAGAAATGCCATCAATCTCAAAGGGGATAATGTCCTTTCCCAAAAGTGCCAAGACCCAGTGAATAGGCCTTACAAATCTAATCCTTGAATGGCCCCACCTCATGGTCTTTTTAAAGGGTAAGGAGAGGATATATTGAGGCAATAATTCCCTTAGGACCTCTTCTGCCTTCTTTCCCTCTTTTATATGCTCTATTGCTACATATCTTCCCTTTTTGGTATCCACTGCCTTTAAATCCTTTAGATCCACTGCCTGCTTCTTTGCAAATCCAATAGCTGCCTTTGTAGGGTTCCCCTCCTCATCAAAGGCCAAATTATATGGTGGGCCCAAAATTAACTCTACCTTATCTGGTTGCCTTTCAACCATATCATAGACAAATATCGTCAATCGCCTCGGTGTAGCCATTACCTTTATATCCCTGTATTTAAGCCCAACCCTATCTAGTTGCCCTCCTATGATCTCTTTTAGTGTATTTAATATCTCAGGAAAGATGCTTATGGGAAGCTCTTCTGTACCAATCTCTAACAGTAGGTCTCTAGCCATTTTTCAGCCGCTGCCCTTGCCAAATTTCTTACCCTCAAGATATATTGTGCCCTTGATGTCTCACTAATGGCACCCCTTGCATCTAAAAGATTGAATACATGAGAACATTTCATACAATAGTCATAGCTAGGGATAATCAAGCCGCCCTTTAGAAGTCTGATAGCCTCCTTTTCATATTTATCAAAGAGGAGCACGAGCATTTCTGTGTCTGCCTTTTCAAAGTTATAAATACAGGCCTCAACCTCTCCCCTATAGTGTATATCCCTATAGCTTACGCCCTCACACCACTTAATGTCAAAGACATTTTCAATACCTTGAAGGTACATGGCAATCCTCTCCAGGCCATAGGTAATCTCAACAGAGATTGGGTCTAGATCAAGCCCACCTATTTGCTGAAAATAGGTAAATTGGGTGATCTCCATCCCATCAAGCCAGACCTCCCAACCCAATCCCCAGGCACCTAAGGTAGGGGATGCCCAATCGTCCTCTACAAACCTGATATCATGTGCATTTATCTCAATCCCCAATGCCTCTAAACTCTTTAGATAAATGTCTTGAATCTCTAGGGGAGATGGCTTGATTATCACCTGAAATTGATAATAATATTGAAGGCGATTGGGATTCTTTCCATACCTACCATCTGTTGGCCTCCTCACAGGCTGGACATAGGCCACACGCCAGGGCCTCTTTCCTAGTACATAAAAGAATGTGGCCGGGTGAAAGGTGCCTGCCCCAACCTCCATGTCATAGGGTTGGTAGATGATGCAACCCTGTTTTGCCCAATATTTTGTAAGTGAAAGGATAATTTCTTGAAAATACATTACTTTTGAGCACAAATTAGCTTACTTCTCCCTGTAGATGTAACCTCCTTCTTTACATCAGAAAACATTTGCCTTAACTCATTTAGTTCATTCTTTATGATATTTAGGCCCTCCCTTCCCATGGAAAGTATTCTGATATCATACAGAAAGCGAATAAAGGCATTATTTGGCCTCTCATGCTCCATCATACAAAAACGCCCATCTTCTTTAAGTATCCTTTTTATCTCAGAGAGGGCCCTCTTCCTGGTCTCGCCTGTAAGCTCATACATAGAGTGGGAACACGTTACAACATCAAAGACATTTGACTTAAATGGGAGAAACCCTGCATCTGCCATTACAAATTTAACATTTTTTAACCCCAATGACATTACCTTTTTCCTTGCCTTGGCAAGCATCCCCTCTGAAAAATCAGCACCAACCACTAGCCCATCTTTCACATAGTCTGAGAGTACCAAGGCAAGGGCGCCAGTGCCTGTACAGAGGTCTAGGACAGTGTGTCTGTCTTGAACACCACTCCTTTTGGCCAGATAGTGCCTTAGATATAGACTTTTGTCCTGTGAGTGAAGCCTGATGATGAAATCATAAAAGTGGGAAAAAAAATTATAGTATTTTCTCCGATATTTTCTCATACCTTATGAATAAATCAACCATATTTTATTGTCAATATAGCCTTAATAGTTTATATGAAAGGAAATATAAAAGGGCGTTTGGGTAGAGTGATAGATTCTTGCCTTAAACACTATACATTTGGTCAAGATAAGACATGCAACCCAAGGGAGACAATAAAGACTGTCTTAGATAGGCTCAAACAAAAGAAGGTATTTATCTTAAACTCTATTTTACGTATAGACCACTTAGACAAAATAGGTATACCAGCTTACATCTGCCATATAAGTTCAGATCTTGCAATAGACGGCAGTTGCGGGAAGGGGGTAACCCCTAAGCAGGCAAAGGCCAGTGCCTTAATGGAGGTTGTAGAACGTTATAGTTGTGAGTGGTTTATAAAAGAAAGAGGGCATTTTTTTATTGATAGCTATGATAATTTAAGAAAAGATGCCATAAGCCCTTTAAGCCTACTTTCCCCACTCCCATCCATTTATAAGACAGATGAGGTATTAAGGGATTTAAGAAGAATGCCACTTCCATGGACAGAGTCCTTTTCTCTAACACACAAAAGACCAATACTCCTCCCCCTCCATTGGTTTTATCTCATCTATGGCACTACTGGGCTTGCCGCAGGCAATACCATAGAAGAGGCAACCCTTCAGGCCATAGGAGAGGTTGTAGAGAGGCACAATGTCTCAAGGGTTATAGAGGAAAGGCTTACAACCCCCAGTATTGATATCTCTTCTATTGATCACTTTATTGTAAAGTCCCTGATAAAAAAATTCTTTGATGCAGACATCAAACTCTTTATAAAGGACTTCTCTTTGGATTTTGGTATACCCACTATAGGGGTATTGGCATATGATGAGAATCCACCAACAGAGACAGTCAGGATATACAATGCAGCTGGGGCCCACCTAAACCGCAACTTTGCAGCAGTGCGTGCCCTAATTGAGCTAGCCCAACACAGGGCACAGATTATCTTTAGGGAGAATAAACAAGGGATGACAGGTGGGCCTACATATTGTTTCCCGTATTTTAGGACACTAAAAGAGGCCTCTTATCTGATAGAAGATAAAGAGGTTATTTCTTTTAAGAAGATACCTACCTATAGGCACAAGGACTTTAAGGAGGAGATAGAGCAGGCAGTGGATTTGATAGGTAAGCACAATTTAGAGGTCATTGTGACCAAGACCACTCACCCTGAGATTGGACTTCCAGCAGTGGTAGTAACCATCCCTGGGGCAAGGCTAAATCGCCCTAGCACAAGGCTAAACCCCTATTTTTTTATGGCAAAGACCTGCATGGATTTTGAAAATTATAAAACTGCCATTGAGTATTTTGAAAGGGCCATAGAGATGGACCCCCAGTATAAAAAAATCCCAAAAATTCTATGTCAGATAGCCATCTGCTACAAAAGGCTAAAGATGTATCGGCAGGCAAAAAATTATTTTGAGAGGGCTATAACCCTAGCACCAAATCTGCTCTTTTCAAAGAGATTTGTAAGTGACTTTATGGAGGTAATAAAAAATTAAAGGCGGCACCCGGATTCGAACCGGGGAATAGCGGTTTTGCAGACCGCTGCCTTGCCACTTGGCTATGCCGCCTTTAGGAGCGGGAAACGGGATTTGAACCCGCGACCCCCACCTTGGCAAGGTGATGCTCTACCACTGAGCTATTCCCGCCTAATTAAAATTTAGCTTAAAAAAATGGGCTTGTCAATATCCATTTGAAATATTAAATAGCTTATGCATGAATATATTTTTATTAACTCTAGGCTGCCCAAAGAATCTTGTAGACAGTGAGGCCCTCTCAGGGGTGCTTACTGATGCTGGCTATAGAATTGTTGGCAGCCCTGAAAGTGCAAAAATAATCTTGATTAGTACCTGTGCATTTATAAGACAGGCCATAGAGGAATCAATAGAGAGTATCTTAGAGCTGGCAGAGTTTAAGAAGAAAGGGGACTGCAAAAGGCTAATTGTCTTGGGCTGTTTAGTGGATAGATACAAGGGGCAGCTTTTGCCACTTCTGCCTGAAGTGGATGCCTTTATAGGCCTTAGGGCCCTTCCATACCTTGCCTCATGGCTTAAGGATGGGGATTTACCACCTTTGGCCTTGGAAGGCCCAGGCTGGTCATTGGGGCATTTTTTGAGGCGAAACCTGGTTTATCCCCATATGGCATATGTAAAAATTGCAGAGGGGTGCTCTAATCGATGTAGCTTTTGCACTATCCCCTATATTAGGGGTCCCCTTTTAAGTCGCCCTATAGCAGAGATAAAAGAGGAAGTAGAAATGCTTGTAGAAAGGGGTGTAAAGGAGATTATCCTTGTAGCCCAAGATACTACCTCCTATGGAATAGATATCTATGGAAAGCAGTCACTGAATGAACTCATCTATACCCTTGAAAAGATAGATGGGCTTGGCTGGCTGCGTATATTATATGCCCATCCAAAGGGGGTTATGAAGTTAACTGAGGCATTTTATAGGACTGAGCACTTAGTGCCCTACTTAGATTTCCCTATCCAACACATTAGTGACAGGATACTAATGGCTATGGGCAGGGGCTATAGGAAAAAGGAGGTCTATAAGATCATTGAATATTTTAGGAAAAATTTACCACAGGTTGCCTTAAGGACATCTGTTATGGTAGGATTCCCGGGAGAGGACAAGGATACCTTTAATGAGCTTGTTGATTTTATAAGGTGTGCAGAATTTGATTTTTTAGGTGTATTTAAATATTCAAGGGAGGAAGGGACAAGGGCATTTTCTTTAAGTGATAATGTATCTGAAGAAGAGAAGGAAAATAGGTGGAAAACGGTAATGGACATACAAAGGGAAATTTTGTGGAAAAAAAACAAAGAGAGATTGGGCACTGTGCAGGATGCACTAATAGAAGAAGATGGTGATGGTATCACTATTGCCCGTGCCCCTTGGCAGGCACCAGAGATAGATAACCAAATTTATATTGAACATCAAATAGAGACTGGAAGCATAATAAAGGTAAGGATTACAGACATATTAGACTACGATTTAAAAGGTGTTCCCCTTTTAAGATGATAGAGATAGAGCCATTTAGTGGGATTGTTTATAATCAGAAGAAGGTAAATCTGGCCAAGGTAGTCACCCCTCCTTATGATATGATAAGGCCTGAACAAATAGAGGAATTCTATAAGCGCAGCCCCTATAATATAATTCGATTGATATTAGGGAGGCCTAACCATAAAGGGGATTGGTTTGAGAGGGCAGCAACCTGCTTTAAAAAATGGATGAAAGAAGGCATCCTAGAAAGGCACAAAAAAAGAAGTATCTATCCCTATTATATACGATACACTAAAGGGAATGAGGAGAGGTGCCTAAAGGGATTTATTGCAAGATTGCGCCTAGAGCCCTTTAACAAAGGAAATATCTATCCCCATGAGCAGACATTTAATGAGGTTGTCTCTGAGAGACTAAAGTTACTAAAGGCCTGTCAGGCAAACTTTAGCCAAGTATTTGGGCTCTATAGTGATGTAAAAAATAAGGTTATAGAGGCCATTGAGGGTGGACTACCCTCTTCCCCCTTTATTGAGATTGAGGCAGAGGGGACAAGGCACTGTGTTTGGCAATTGACAAATGAGCATATAATCTCACAAATCAAACTGCTTATGCATGACAAAAAATTGATAATAGCAGATGGGCATCATCGATACCAGACGGCATTGGCCTATAGAGAGGAGATGAATGCCCTCTTTCCAAATGCACCAAGGGATGCATCCTTCAATTATATATCTGTATATTTGAGCAATTTGGAGGACCCTGGCCTAGATATCCTGCCGACACATAGGCTTTTGGCCAATGGGTGTATTCCAAATTTTCGGTTAGATGAATTTTTTAATAAAATAAGTAAAATTTTTAAAATAATGTGTTATAATGACCAAAAGACCTTTTGGAAGACCCTTAGGGAGATAGGGGAATATAGGACAGCAATAGGCTTCTATTTTCATGGCTATTCAGGGTTTTTCATTTTTGTCCCTAAGGAGGCAATGGGTGGATTGGATGTAACAGTACTTACAGAATCAATTATAAAGGGGATATTGAATTTAGAAGAATCCAGATTAGGAGAAGAGATTTATTATGTGAGTAAAGGAGAAGAGGCCATAGATCTTGTTAAGAAGGGAAAATACAAGATGGCCTTTTTGCTCAACCCAACAAAGGTCTCTCAACTAAAGGAGGTAATCTCTAGAAATCAACTTATGCCACCTAAATCCACTCATTTTTATCCCAAAATATTGACAGGTCTCATAATCAATAGCCTAAAGGATGAATGATGAAACCCTAGACATCCTCTTAGGTGGGAAGGTAAAGGTCATTCAAAGTAAATGTGGATATAGATTTGCTATAGATGCCATTATTTTGGCAAATTTTGTACATTTAAGGAGGGGGGAGAGGGTCTTAGAGTTGGGGACAGGTTGTGGCATCATTTTAATCCTACTTGCCCTAAGGTACCTTGAGGTAAGAGAATTTTTTGGCCTAGAGATCCAAAAGAGACTGGCCCATCAGGCAAAAAGGAATATAGAGTTAAACGGATTGGAGGAAAAGATTCAAATTCTTTGTGCAGATATGAAGAACATTAAGGGGCTATTTTCACCCCTTTCATTTGATGTAGTAATTAGCAATCCTCCCTATTATCGATTGGGTACAGGCCGTCTGAATCCTGTCTTAGAAAAGGCCATTGGTCGCCATGAGATTATGGGGTCTCTATTGGATGTAGCAGAGGCCTCCCTCTATGCCCTAAAAGAAGGGGGCAGGCTATATTTGATATATCCTAGTACAAGGTGTGTGCACCTCTTTTCAACATTACAAAAATATAGATTAGAACCAAAGCGTATAAGGTGGGTGCACCCAAGAGAGGGGCAGAGGGCCAACTTTGTATTGGTTGAGGCAAGGAAAGGTGGGAGTGAAGAGGCAAAAATAGAGCCTCCACTTTTTATTTACCAGGGGGATGGAAATTACACAAAAGAAGTATTATCTTATTATAAATAAAAAGAAGATAAAGTGAGGTAGGTATGAAAAAAAATTTGATCATTTTAAAAGAATTACACATTAAACAACCTATTATGCTTGCCTGCTGGCCTGGTATGGGATATGTAGCGATAAGTGTGGCCAAATACATACAAAGGTATCTTAAGGCAGAAAAATTTGCTATAATTGATGCAATTGATTATTTTCAAATCCCAGGTATCAGCATACAAAAGGGGCTCATTAACCCTATTTCACTCCCTTCTAATACCTTCTATTTTTGGGAATCCCCTGAGAAGAATTTGATTATATTTATTAGTGAAAGCCAACCAGTGCCTGGAAAGGAATACCCATTGGCTCAACAGGTAATAGATGTAGCTGAGAGATATGGGGTAAATACAATATTCACAGCGGCGGCCATGCCCATAGAAATGAGTCATAAGGATACACCTTCTGTATGGGGGGTTGGCTCTAGTGAGGAGGTAATCAATAGACTGACACAGTATGGCCTAAAGCTGATGAAAAATGGCAGGATCAGTGGGATGAATGGCTCACTCTTAGGTGTTGCCAAGGAGAGGGGAATTGACGGTATATGCCTTTTAGGGGAAATCCCCTATTATACAGTCCAGATAGAAAACCCAAGGTCTGCCAAGGCAGTCATTGAGGTATTCAGTATGCTGACAGGTATTCCAGTAGCCACTGCTGAATTGGATCAATTGGCACAATATATGGAGCAAGAGGTAGACAATTATCTCCAACTACTTCAAGAAAAGGCCAAGAAGGGGCCTACTGAGACCCTGCATTAAAAAATTTTGCCCCTAACTTGGCAAACAAATAGTGGTATGGTATCCTTTTAATATGGAAAGGGAAGAAGAATTTAATCCGCTTATACTTCCATCTGGTTCTGCCATCCTCCAGCGATACCTGTGGGAGATAAGTAGATATCCTGTTCTTAGTGCGGAGGAGGAGGCAAAACTGGCACAGCTCTATCATAAATATAGAGACCGGGATGCGGCATTTAGGCTAATTACAGCAAATTTGAGGTTAGTAGTGAAGATTGCCCTTGAATTTCAAAACCTTTGGGCAAGCAACTTAATGGACCTGATTCAGGAGGGGAATATTGGGCTAATGATGGCACTAAAAAAATATGACCCTGATAAGGGCATTCGTTTTTCTTATTATGCATCATTTTGGGTAAAGGCATATATCTTAAAATTTATCTTAGACAATTGGCGCTTAATAAAGATTGGCACTACCCAGGCCCAAAGAAAACTATTCTATAATTTGCATAAAGAAAAAGAAAAGCTCAAACAGCTTGGCTATGAACCTATCCCCCAATTGATTGCCAAAAGGCTAAGTGTCTCAGAAAGAGAGGTAATAGAAATGGAGCAAAGGATGGGTATGAGTGAGGTATCTCTAAGTGCCTCCCTAAATCCGGATACTGATGATGGACTTCAAGAGATCTTGCCCTCAAATGAGGCCTCTCCTGAAGAGATTTTGGCAGATTCTGAACTAAAAATGGTCTTGAGAAAAAAATTGGACGAATTTAAGGATGAACTCTCTGATAAAGAACGGGATATCTTGGAGCTGCGCCTCTTGGCCGAGGAGCCCATTACCCTTAAGGCCATAGGAAAGAAATATAATGTCTCCAGGGAGAGGATAAGACAAATAGAGGCAAGGTTAATGAAGAAATTGAAAAAATATCTGCAAAAGGAGTGGCCTGACTATAAAGACACACTTGTGGCTTTAAAATGAAAAAGAGGGTATTTATTTTATCTTTTTTCCTCCTTTTTATCTCCTTTAGGCTGTGTAGTGCGGCCTCTGAAAGGGCACTGGCTTATTATTACTTTATCAAGGCTGAAAGGTCTTTTCATGAAGGCCTGATCCAAGAGGCTATAGACTATTACCAAAAGACACTAAAATACGACCCCGATGCATTGGCGGCTATGCAGGCAATAGCCCGTCTCCATCTACAGGCGGGAAGGCTTAAAGAGGCAAAGGATTGGTTAGAAGAGGTATTAAGGATTGACCCACAATCAATTGAGGTAAGATTTCTCTTAATATGGATTTATATCAATAAACATAGCTATAGAGAGGCCATAAAGGAGTGTAAAAATATACTGGCCATAGACAGAGACAATAAAGAGGCCATGTTTTATCTGGCAAACCTCTTCTTTAAAACAAACCAATACGAAGATGCCATTAAATATTTTGAGAGGTTTCTAAGGCTTAATCCCAAGTCCTACCTAGCTTATTACTATTTGGGAAATGCATATCTAAACCAAAAGAGGTATGAGGATGCGGAAAAGGCCCTTAAAAAATCACTCAAAATAAATCCTTATTTTGAAGATACATCAATATCCTTGGCAAGGCTCTATCAAGATTGGGGAAAAGAGAAAGAAGAAGAGGAGGTTTATCAAAATATATTATCTAATAATCCAGCAAATCTGGATATATGCCTAAAACTGGCCAAAATCTATATAAAACAGGGCAGATTAAAGGATGCCCAAGAGAGGTTTGAGGAAGTCAAAAAGATTTATCCACAAAGCAGATTAAAGATTGGCGCCTTTTGGCTTGAACAAAAACAATATAAACTGGCCATAGAAGAATTTAAGGCCCTCCTTAAGCTTCACCCCAATCAAGACAATATTAAATATTATTTGGGCTATGCCTATGGTGAGGCAGGCAATGAGGATAGTGCCATCAATATCTTGGATCAGATTTCACCTTCTTCGGATGTGTATATCCATGCCACCATCTACCGTGCTTATTTATATAAAAAAATAGGAAAGGCAAAGCAGGCCATTGACTTATTAGAAGGCACATTAAAAGAGAGGCCAAAGGCCATCTCCCTTTACCTTGCCCTGGCCTCTATCTTTGAGGATGAAAAACTCTATCCAAGGGCAGAGGCTACATTGAAAAAGGCACTTCTTATTGAGCCCAATAACAGGGATCTACACTTTCAATTAGGTGTAATCTATGATGAGATGGGGAAAAAAGAAGAGTGTATTAAGCAAATGCGTAAGGTCCTAGATATAAACCCCCACGATGCCCAAGCCCTTAATTACATTGGATATACATATGCAGAACAAGGCAAAAATTTAGAGGAGGCTGAGTCTCTTATTAAGGAGGCCCTTAAGTATAAGCCAAACGATGGCTACATTATTGACAGCCTGGGCTGGGTCTATTTTAAGCAGAAAAGATATAAAAAGGCCTTAGAAATACTTGAAAAGGCCCACAAATTAGTGCCAAAAGACCCCATCATTACAGAACACCTAGGTGATGTCTATCTAAAAAATGGTCTTTTAGAGAGGGCCTTAAAGACCTATAAAGAGGCTATCAAGCTCAATCCCAAAGACAAAAACCCCCTCCTTATAAAAATCAAGGACCTACACAAAAAGCTAAATAATGAATTATCTAAATAAGTGTTTAATCCTTTTTATCATCCTATCCTCTTGTTGCCTGCATAGGCCAAGACCACTGTGGGTAGAACCTATATGCCATTCCACTACCGAAAGGGCATCTACTATAAAGACATTGTACATTAAAGGGAAAGTCAAATTGAGGGGCCTTGGATACGGATTTTGTGGAGACATTTATCTAATTGCAATGGTACCATCTAGGCTTCGGGTAGATATTGTTGGGCCATTGTGGCCTCTATCTTCTTTGGTCATTATCAAAGATAATTTTTCACTCCTTATCTATCCAAAGGGTAAGGTCTATTCGGGTAATACAAAATTTCTCCCTGTAGAGCTAAGGGATTTTATCTATTTATTGGGGCAACAGACATGGCCAGTTTATGCTGAGCATATTGTCTATGCCAGTGATAAAAGGGATGCCTACTATATAAAGTCATTTAATGATCCCCTTATAGAGGAGGTATGGCTGAGAAAGGATACCCTGAGGGTTGAGAGGATAAAAATAAGGAATCAAAAGAAAAGAGGTGTCTTTGAGGCACGTCTTTCTTACAAGGGTGGTAAGGTAAGGGCCTTAAAGATTAAGGTAAATAGAATCGAAATAGAACTTACATATTTAGCAATAGAAAAAAATATAGGCATTAAAGAATCGGCCTTTAAGCTGATAACAAGGCTTGACAGATAAGATTAAAGGTAGAGGTGGCTGGCGCCGTGTCATCCATGGCCTTAGCCTTGAGATAAGGCCTGATCCATTGCCTCTTTGGGGCAAAACAGCTACCTTATTTTAGTACACTTGCGGGGTTTATTTTAGAGCAATCACGGATCCGAGGAGTGTATTGACAATATATATAATTTTTATATAATATTTTTGTTCAAAATTCAGAAATGTATGGGTCTATTTCTTTATCAGGAAGCGGTTTTTATGTTCCAGAGCAAGTTATAAAGAATTCCGAAGAAAAGATAATTAAATTGACAGGTGTTTTAGAGAGGAGAAAGGCAGAGGAGGGAAAGACATCCTCTGACCTTGCCTTTGAGGCATCAAAAAAGGCCATTTCTAAGGCCAACATCAGCCCAGCAGAAATAGACCTGATCATTGGTGCAACTATTACCCCTGATTATCACTGTCCGTGTATGGCCAATGTTTTGGAGGCAAAGCTTAAGGCAGAAAATGCCATTTCTTTTGATATATCTGCTGGTTGTTCTGGCTTTATATTTGCCTTAGACCTTGCCGCAAAGTACCTAAATATGTCTAATTTTACCTATGCCCTAGTTGTAGCCTCTGAGGTAATGAGCAGGACACTAGACCCAAATGATTACCCTACAGCTATGGTATTTGGGGATGGTGCTGGTGCTGTGGTCTTAAAGAAGACAGCAGATAGAGAGACAAATAGCTATCCAAAACTACTCTCTACCTATCTAGCTACAGATGGTAATGGTGGTGGTTATTTGCTCCTCCCTGGTGGGGGCTCGGCCGTAACACCGCTTTCAGCAAAAAGTATAAGTTTAGGGAGACATTATCTAAGGATAAAAAATAGTTTCTTTACTATAAGGCCTGCTATAAACCACCTCTATGAGGCATGCAAAAGGGCCTTAGAGGAAAATAAGTTGACTATTAAGGATGTTTCCTTGATCATTCCACATCAAGTTAATCTTAGAATATTAAGGGAATTGGCAAGGAGGCTAGGCATAGATAATGAATTTGAAAAAAAATTTTATATAAATATTGATAGATATGGAAATGTTTCCTCTGCATCTGTGGCCATAGGGCTGGCAGAGGCACTATCAGAGGGGAGGGTAAAGGGTGGGGATATCATACTTCTGGTGACCTATGGGGGTGGCCTTACCTGGGCAAGTGCGGTCATCAGATGTTAAGGGGGGTCAAATGATTAAGTTTTGTGTAGGTACAAGCTTTAGAAATATTGATCTTATAGAGCATGCGGATCGGTGTAATCAAAGGGGAAAGGGGATAATAAAGGAGTTTTATGGTTCTGTTGAAAATGAAATATTCTCTTCTATCAGTTTTGGTACAGGTAAAGAACATGCATCTTGTATGGACTTGGTAAAGTTTGTGAAAAAGGCAAAGAGATATGATATAGATGTCTACCTCAATGTAAACAACTTAAGGGCAACACCTGATTTTGTAGAAAGACACAAGGATAAGATCTCTGACTTCCTGAGGAGGCTAGAGGATATAGGGGTAGAGGGTGTAATCCTTAGTGCAATTCCACTCATTGAATTTGCTACCCAAAATACCAACCTAAAGATTGCAGTAAGTGCTATACTTCAGTTAGATAGCCTTCAGAAGATAAAACGCCTTAAAGATATGGGGGTTCACAGAATTATACTCTCTCTCTTTAAAGGGAGGGACTTTAACTTTCTTGAAAAGCTTAAGATGGTGCCTGATATGGAATGGGAGATACTGTGTAATGAAATCTGTAGATTTGACTGTCCATTTTTACCACAGCACTATCTGCACCGCTCCAATCCAGACTTTGCAAAAGACAAGACACACAATTATTACTATAAATTTTGCTATAAGGAGTTACTTCGTGACTTCCCAATAAATATCTTAAAGACAAGGTTTATCAGGCCTGAGGATGTACCATTCTATCATGATCGCCTTGGCATTGAGCACTTTAAGATTGTACGTAGAGAGAGCCATCCAGAGCTTATTAAATTCTTCATGGATGCCTACTGCTCACTTGATTATGATGGAAATCTGATGCACCTTTTCCCCATGTTTATGAAGAGCCCTAAGCAACTAAATAGTAAAAGCAGGCTTGTTATAATGAATAAAGAATTGGATGGCTTTTTAAGCTATTTTTATGAAAATAGGCCTGATTGTGGTAATGATTGTTTTACAGTGGGTGGAAGCTGCGACTATTGCAAGCGTTTTTGGGAAGAGAGACACCTTGCCCATAGGGAGATAAAAATTGCCCAGGTAGTTTGATGAGGACCCTTTCTGAGATCATAATAAACAGAAGGTCTATTAGAAAGTATAAGAAGGATAAGATAAGTAAGGAGCTTATCAAGGAGATTATAAACCTGGCCGTTTGGGCACCGTCCCCATTCAATTCTCAGCCCTGGAACTTTGTAGTACTCTCAAGGGAGTATGTCTTGAGCAGGAAGGCCCATATAGGGGATTTGCTCTATAAGAAGTCAGAACCAGCACTAGAAAGGATCTTCAAAAAGAAGGATTTTTCCCAGTTTATTGTAAAGAAGTTTTTAAAGGGCTTTGGCAATGCACCTTATCTTATTGGGGCATTGAGGAGTAATAGGATTGGAGAGATAGATTTGGGATTTCAAAGGGCCTCTGTCTATGCAGTTATACAAAATATATTACTAATTGCCTATGATAAGGGACTAGGGACATGCTGGATTGGGGTTGATGATGAGAGCCGGGAGGCAGTACAAGAGATACTTGGAATTGATAAAGAGAAAGGAGAGCTTCTGGCGCTTATTGCCATTGGTATACCCGATCAAAGGGTTAGAAATTTGGAGAGAAAACCATTTAACATCTGGTTTCTAGAATGACAAAGGATATTAGAAAGCTGTGTTATGAGGCAATTTTATCGGTAGATGGTGCAGAAAAGATAGATTATGAAAAGGTCAGTGATGACACAGAGATCTATGGCAGTGGATTTAATCTTGATTCATTGGGGCTAGCAGAGCTTACTACCATCTTGGAGAAAAAATTTGATATCAAGATAGGCGATGAAGAGATTATGGAGGCAGAGGCATTTGAGAATTTTGGTGCCCTATGTAAATTTATGTCTGAGAAGACAAAAGGATGAGATTGTCTATCTACCAACAATTTCAAAAGACTGCTAAGTCAAACAAAGATAAGCCCTTTATTATAGAAGAGGACAATGTATTGACATTTGAGGAGACATCTAAGCTTATTGATAAGTTTTCCTATTATTTGGAAAGTAAAATAGGGCTAAAAAGGGGTGATAGGATAGCCTTTCTTTTAAACAACCAATTAGAATTTGTTATAGCCCTTTTGTCATCAAATAAACTAGGATTAATTGTCACCCCACTCAACAACCGTTTGACCTCAGAGGAGATAGAGTATATGGTAAATGCCTCTGCTGCAAAGGCAATTGTGTTTAATTCTATTTATCAAGAAAAGATAAGTAAGATAAAGGAAGCTTTAAAAATAGACGCAAAAATCATAAAAGGTTTAGATATAATTGGGGAGACCAAAACATGTATTCAAGAAGATGCATTTATCCTTTTTACATCTGGGACTACAGGCATCCCTAAAGGGGTCTTACACACCAATAAAAATAGCCTCTTTTATGCAAATGTAATGATTGAGGGGTTAGGGTTTAGGCCAGATATGAAACACCTCATTGCTGCACCCCTCTACAAGGCCATGGGTTTTGAAGATAATTTAACCCGGCC